>NZ_NWTH01000002.1:0-204787 GCF_002531555.1 Sinorhizobium sp. BJ1 | reverse complement strand
GGCGCGCCCATCAGGCGGCCGCTCGACGAGCTCACCTCAAAACTAAAATGCAACTGTAATGTTAGTGCGCACCGGCAGTACCGACCGCTTCGCAATGATCAGTCGGCGCCGCTCTTGTCCCGATCGGCCCCCTCTGCCGCAAGACGTGCAGGGCGGCAACGGCCCGAAGCGCCTCCTCGGCCGTCGCAAATCTCCGGCCATCGAGCGGCCAGACGCTGTATTTGACAGCGACAAAACGTAATTGCCCATCGTCGGGCATCAACGCGCCCACGGCCTCGCCGGCGAATTCGATCGTCTGGTTTTTCATGGAATCGGCTCCTCCCTCGCCGCCTGAGTGACGGCGACCGGCTCAACGCAAAGCACAAGCGCACCGAATCCTCGTCTTCAGCCGCGAGGAAAACACCTCTCGGCTGCTTTGGTTCCAGGGGAGTGAAAAAAACGCTCCGGAAACCGAAGGAGCTCAAGCGAGGAAGCGATCCGGCCGGTAAGGCGCAAGGTCGACCACGGTCTTCTCGCCCGTCATCGCTTCGGCAAGCGCCCGACCGGTGACGGGGCCGAGGGTCATGCCGTGATGGGCATGACCGAAGGCGAACCACAGGCCTTCGTGCCTGGGCGCCTTGCCGATGATCGGCATCATGTCGGGCGTGCACGGCCGAGCACCGATCCAGGGTTCCTCGTCGCGCCGTTCGGCGAGCGGGAAGAATTCACGAGCGACGCGCTCGGCACGGGTCAACTGCACGGGAGTTTTCGGGGCGTCGCGCAGCGCGAATTCGGCGCCCGTCGTCAGGCGGATACCGCGCAGCATGGGCGCCAGAAAATATCCCATCTCCTCGTCCAGCACCCAGTTGTTCAACTGAGCACCATCCTTGGTGCCGTAATGCATATGATAGCCGCGTTTGACTGCAAGCGGGAAATGATAGCCGAGCTTGCGCGTCACCGTGTCGGCCCATGGGCCGAGGGCGACCACCACCTCGCGGGTTTCCAGCGGACCTTCCGGCGTCGCGACGCGCCAGCCGGCGCCTTCCAGAATATGCTCGAGCGTTGCAGCGTCGCCCGAGACAAGCCGGCCGCCGAGCGACTGGAAATAGCCGAGATAGGCCTTGTTCAGACTGTGCGGGTCGCGGATCGACCAGGGATCGGTCCAGCGCAAACCGCCGGCCAGCTCAACCTGGATAGAGGGCTCGAGGGTCTTCAACTCACTGGTCGAAAGCTTCTGGTGATTGACGCCGAATCCGGCCGAGAGCTTTTCGGCATCCTTGTAGGCGGCGTCGCGCTCCTTCTCGGTGCGGAACACCTTCATCCAGCCGTCCTTGCGGATAAGCTCGCCGGCGCCGGACGCGTCGATCAGGTCGCTGTGCTCGGCGATGGAATTCTCGATCAGCGGCGCGTAGAGATGGGCGATGCGCTGATGCTGGGTGAAGCCCGAGTGCCACCAGTACCGCGCCAGGAAAGGCACCAGGCTTGGCAGCGCGCGGAAGTGATAGCTGGCATCGATGGTGTTGTTCAGCGCGTAGCGGAAAAGCGCCCCGAAGTCGTGCGGGAAGCCATAGGGGAAAACGCCCTCCCGTTGGATGAGGCCGGCATTGCCGAACGACGTCTCCTCGCCCGCGCCGCGGCGATCGAGAAGCACCACCGATTTGCCGCGCCGCGCCAGGTGAATGGCGCTCGAAATGCCGACGATCCCGGCGCCCAATACCACTACATCAGTTTTCATAGATGATGCCCCGTTCTTTCGCCCGATGAATCGGCGCGTCACTTCTTCAGCTTGCTCATGATCTGCCCCAGGGAAGCCGGCAGCAGGGCCTGATGGAGTCGACCGGCAGGATGTTCGCATGAATAGCCAAGCGGACGAGAAGGGGCAAGGGAACAGCGCAGGCGCCACGAAAAAGGGCGAGGCGTCAGGCCCCACCCCATGAAAGAAACAAGGTCTTGGGAAACTGGCGCGGAGCAGAGAGCGATCCGCTCCGCAAGTCAGTGAACACTCGTCACGTTCGCCGGAAGATGCCCATAACGAGCGAGACCACCAGGAAGATCAGGAACAGGAAGAACAGGATCTGGGCAATTCCCGCCGAGGTGCCGGCTATGCCGCCGAAGCCGAGAACGCCGGCTATAATGGCGACCACAAGAAAGATGAGGGCATAGTAGAGCATTTGCTATCTCCTTGCCTTGGAACTGAAATCCAAACGCTCGGCCTTTCGCCTTTGTTCCGGTTTCGTCCCCAACGCCGTTAACCAGGCGGAAACCATGTGTTTAGCGAAACGAAGAAAAATCAATCCGCAATTGCGAGCCGACCCACGACAGCAGGAACCTTCGCCACAGCTTGGCGTTCTCCGGGAAACAGAGTTCCTCAGGTAAGAAATGAAAATCCCTTCGCGACATATACTCAAAACGGTGACAGAGATCCCCCGGCACGCAGTGGATATGCGCAACCATAATCTGCACATCGGCAGAACGCTGCGTGAGCTTGAGATGCACACGGAAGGAAAGAGCAACGAGCGTCTCCAGGCCCTGCTCGAGAACCTGGAACGGACCGAGCGCGGATCCCGTCGCTAGAGCGGTCATTTTCCCGAATGCTGTACAGATGAGATTTCAGCTCCGGCCGGCCCGGGCGGCAACAACCGGGCGTGGCACCCCGAGGTCGCGCGGAACAAAAGGCGGTAATCGGCGTTCTGACAACGATAACGAGCGCCGCAGCGGCGACAGCTACAAGGGAGTCGGGAAATTGCAAGTCTTCGCCGCCCCTATTCTGGTGCTCCCGGCAGACGCCGACTCACCCTGCTTTCTGCAATCGTCCTCGCGATCTTCATTCCGGCCGGTTTCGACCGGACCGTTTCGCCGCCCCGTGCCCATTTTCGATCAACCAACCTCGGATAGGAAAGCACCATGAAGAAGATCCTTCTCGTCGTCAGCGTAATTCTTCCGCTTGCTGCTGCGTGCACGCAAACGGAAAGGGGTGCTGCGATCGGCGCCGCTTCCGGCGGCATCATCGGTGGGGCCATATCGAACGATGTCAGGGGTGCTGCGGTCGGCGCGGCGGTCGGTGGTGTTGCCGGCGCCCTTATCGGCCGTGCGAACGAGCCCGGCTACTGCGTCTACCGCGACCGCTACGGCCGCCGTTACACCGCGCGTTGCTGACAACGACCTCGCGAAAGCGGATTTGCGGCGGTAGCTTCGTCATCATTCCGCGGGGCACGCGGCCCTCCCCGGGCGGGAGGGCCGGAGAATTTCCTTTCGTCAATCGCCTGTTTGCGCCCTCTCGGCCTCGTCGAGGCGCCGGAGGAGGTCGATGAGCTGTTGCGGCACGGGCTCCGACTCGACAGCCTGATAAAGTGCTCTCAACCTGGAAGCGACTGCGCCATTCGCATCGCTTTTCCTGGCGCCGGCAGCCAATACGCCTCGCGCGCGCCCGTTGGACTCATCGTTCATTTTTCAATTCCGAATACCGAAGGCTCAAATCCCCCGGCTGTTTTCCATTCGTATATTGCAGTCTGCAAACCGTTTCCTACATTCGGAAGACGCGTGCACTACATTGACGTATCCTGCGTCACGCCACCGCCCATAAGTGCCGACTTTACGCACAATAGTTTAGGAAGGCCTAAATGTCACTTTCCACCAGGATTGCGCCACATCTTCCTTACCTTAGGCGTTACGCCCGCGCCGTCACAGGTTCGCAAGCGGCAGGCGATGCCTATGTCGCCGCCGTCTTGGAAGCGCTGATCGAAGACATCAACCGTTTCCCCTCGGCATCGAGCGACCGGATAAGCGTATACAAGCTTTTCTGTTCGCTCTTCGACAAGCTGAAGGTCGATCGATCCAATCTGACCTCGCCATTCGCCTGGGAGCAGAGGGCCGCCGCCAATCTGTCGCTGATCGCGCCGGCGCCACGACAGGCATTCCTGCTGATCTCAGTCGAAGGTTTTTCTAGCGCCGAGGCCGCTGAAATCATGTCGGTCGACCAGGGCGCGTTTGCCAAACTACTGGCCGGCGCCTCGGAAGAGATTTCGCGCCAGGTGGCCACCGATATCATGATCATCGAAGACGAGCCGCTCATCGCCATGGACATCGAGGACATGGTGACGAGCCTGGGGCATCGGGTCACGGGCATTGCCCGCACGCATCGCGAGGCAATCGATATCTATCGGCAGACTTCGCCCAAGATGATTCTCGCGGATATCCAGCTCGCCGACGGGAGCTCCGGCATCGACGCGGTCAACGACATTCTGACGCAGGCGGCCGTCCCGGTGATCTTCATTACCGCTTTCCCCGAACGGCTGCTGACGGGCAACAAGCCGGAGCCGGCCTTCCTCGTGACCAAGCCTTTCAACCCGGAGATGGTCAAGGCGCTGATCAGCCAGGCGCTGTTCTTCGACGAACAAGCACAGGCGGGAAGTCGCTAGACTAAGACTAAGACTGGAGCCTTTCATGACTTCACCCGGGCAGTTGCGGTTCCGGGGGAACCTCGCGCAGTTGCTCGAAGATGGTCATGGCGATCAGTGACAGCGGCATCGCGAGGATGGCCCCGACCGCCCCCCACATCCATGTCCAAAACAGGATCGCGACGAAGATCAGGAAGGGATTGACTTCGAAGCGCCGTCCGAGGATCGCCGGGAAGACCAGGTTCTCCATGGCCAGATGGATAAGAAAGAAGACGGTCGCCGGCGCGAACGCCAGCACCAGCGCGTCATGGGCCATCAAGCCCCCCACGAGCAGCGACAGCGTCATGAACGTGACCCCGAGATAGGGAATGAAGCTCGAGACAAAGGCGAAGAGCCCCCACAGGGGCGGCATTGGCAGCCCGCCGACCAGGGCGATCATCATGGTGAAGCCGCCCAGCGCCAGATAGATCAGGCTGGCCGTCGAGAAATATCGCGTCAGCCCGTCCTCAAGGGCATTCATGATCCGGATCGAGCTCAGACGGCCCTCGCGGCTCGGAAATGCCAGGATGATGGTGCTGCGCAACTGGACGCGACCGAGCAGGAACAGGACGAGGGCAGCAAGGAAAATCAGCGTCTGGATCAGCGCCGGCGTGACGCTCGCCGCGATCGCGCCGAGAAACGGGCCCGCATTCTTGACAATGACGTCCGCAAAGGCATCGGCGCCGATGCTTCGCGCGAGCGCAATCCGCCCCCACTCGAAACGCTCTATGAAGGGCAGCACGCGTTCCACCACGCCTTCGGCCAGTCTCGGCGCCTCGCGCGCAACTTCGGTGATCGGCCTCAGGAGCGCATTGACGAGCGAAGAGAGACCGAGCACGAAGAAAAGCGCCAGCAAGAGGCCGCCAAGGATCGGCGGAAGGCCGAAGCGCGCCAGCTCGTCGGCTGCCCTGCCGAGCACGATCCCGACAACGATGGCGAAAGCAATGGGCATCAGGATAGCCGCCATGGCGTAAACGACTGCCGAGCAAGCGACGATGAACAACCCGACGATGCTCCAGGCGACGAGGAGATCCATTCCATCGCGCTTGCGGGCCGCCGCCTTCGTCGCCTCGGCCAAGGCGATTTCCTTTTCGGCGTTGCGCTTGCCGCTACGGACAGCTGCTACACTTTTGGCGTCCATCGATACGCCTCTTCAAGCTGCACTTGCTTCGGCTCCCGCTTTCTTCTCACGCGTGCCATGAACCGCCGACCACGCGTCTGCAGCGCTAGGCCGACATCAGGAAGCCGTGGGCAGTTCTCCGCCCATGGTTTCGGCGGCCCCGTGATCAATGCTTTTCGGGCGGAAATATGTGGAGCGTCACGGAAAGCAGCCCCAGCCCCACAAGGATTATCAACAACGTGTAGGCAACCTCCTCCGAGGTCCGCGGGAACAGGCCAAAGCCCAGAATCACCCCGGCGATCAGCAGCAAACAAAGCCGCGGCAGCCAATAGACCATGGGCGATTCCTCCACGTGCGGAATGATCCGATAAACGCTTCGAAGAGGGGAATCGTTCCTGCTGTGCCGCACCGGCAACGCGCGGCAAAACGCCGCCGGACTGTCCAGCCGGCGGCGTTCAAATACACACGTTACGTGGCGTGACGTGGCCCCTCAGAGGGCTGCCGTCACGATGACCTCGACAAGGTATTCCGGTGTCGCGAGCTTGGCCTCGCCGGTGGCGCGGGCAGGCGTATGGCCCTGCGGCACCCAGCCATCCCAGACGGAGTTCATCTTGGCGAAGTCCGCCATGTCAGCGAGCCAGACGGTGGCGGAGAGGATGCGCGTCTTGTCGGTTCCGGCGAGCGCCAGCAGGCGATCCACTTCGGCGAGCGCCTGCTTGGTCTGAGTGACGACATCGTCTCCAGCGTTGCCCACCTGGCCGGCCAGATAGACCGTGTTGTTGTAGACCACGGCCTGGCTCATCCGCGGACCGGTTTCAAAGCGCTTGATTTCCATATTGGTCATCCTGGTGTTGGGCCGAACAAGGAATTGCCGGCCAGTTCGGCTGCCCGCCGCCAAGGCCAGAATACAGTAGCGGCGCAGATGCTCTACACGATCAGGATGAGAACGCCAACAAGCCGCACTCGCGTAGGAGACGCGAATTGCTGGATTTTCTACCGATCCGTTTGGAGCCGCTCAAGCGGCATTCTTCCGGGCGAGCCGCGCCCTGATACTCTCCACATCCGCCCGCGGCGTGGCCGCAAACAGCGTCTTCGTGTAGCTGTGCTGCGGATTGGAAAACACCTCGTCGCGGCTGCCATATTCGACGGCCTCGCCGTAATACATTACCATCACGTCGTCGGCGATGTAGCGTACCACCGAGAGGTCGTGGCTGATGAAGACATAGGTGAGCTTGAACTCGTCCTGCAGGTCGGCAAGCAGGTTCAGGACCTGCGCCTGAACGGAGAGATCGAGCGCCGAGACGGGCTCGTCCAGCACCAGCAGCTTGGGATTGAGCATCAGGGCGCGGGCGATGGCGATGCGCTGCCGCTGGCCGCCGGAGAACATGTGCGGATAGCGGTTATAATGCTTCTCCTCGAGGCCGACCTTCTTGAGCATCGTCATCGCCAGCTCGCGGCGCTCGCCGGCGGGAACCTTGGTGTTGATGACGAGCGGTTCGGCAAGGATGTCGCCGATCTTCTGGCGCGGATTGAGGGAACCATAGGGGTTCTGAAAGACAATCTGCACCTTGCGGCGCATCTCAGACGTCAGGCCGTCCCTGGCGATATCCACCTTCTTGCCGTCGATCAGCAGCTCTCCCGCGGTGGCCGGGTCGATAAGCGTGATGATGCGTCCGAGGGTCGACTTGCCGCAGCCGCTTTCGCCGACGATCGCCAGCGTCTTCCCCTCGTCGACGGTGAAGCTGACGCCCTTCAACGCGTGGACGGTGCGCGCCCTGCGAAACAGACTGCCCGGGATGTGATAGTCGCGCAGCAGGTTACGGGCTTCGAGAACGTGCGTCATCGAGCGGCTCCCTCGAGCGTCTGCTGTTCATTGAAAAGTTCGGAGATCGTCGGCAACCGATCCCCGGTGGCGTTTTCCGGGAGGGCGGCGAGAAGCGCGCGCGTGTAGTTGCTCTTCGGCGCCGCGAACAGCGACAGCACATCCGCCTCCTCGATCTTGCGGCCCTTGTACTGGACGACGACGCGATCGGCCGTTTCCGCGACGACACCCATATTGTGGGTGATCATGATCAAGCCCATGCGGTATTCCTGCTGCAGCTTCATCAGAAGGTCGAGAATCTGCTTCTGGATCGTGACGTCGAGCGCTGTCGTCGGCTCGTCGGCGATGAGGAGCTTCGGATTGCAGGCAAGGGCAATCGCGATCATCACGCGCTGGCACTGCCCGCCCGACATCTGGTGAGGAAAATGCCCGAGGCGCTCGGCGGGATCGGGAATGCCGACGGCCTCGAAGAGCTCGATGGCGCGCTTGCGCCGCGCCGCCCGATCGAGGCCCATATGGATACGTAGCACTTCCTCGATCTGGAAGCCGACCGTAAAGCACGGATTGAGGCTTGCGATCGGCTCCTGGAAGATCATCGCGATGTCCTTTCCGACGATCTTGCGGCGCTCGGCCGACGGCATTTTCAGGAGATCCCGCCCGTTGAAGGCGAGCTTGTCGGCCGTCACCTTCGCGGTCCAGGGCAGGAGCCCCATCGCCGCCAGCATGGACACGGACTTGCCCGAGCCGGATTCCCCGACGATCGCCAGAACCTCGCCCTCATGGACCTTGAGCGAGACGCCGTCGACGGCCCGGAATGGCCCGGTTGCCGTCTGGAATTCGACGACGAGATTTTCGATTTCGAGAAGCGCCATGTCAGGACCTCTTCAGCTTGGGGTCGAGAGCATCACGCAGGCCATCGCCCATCAGATTGATCGCCAGCACCGTCACGAGGATTGCGAGGCCGGGGAGCGTGACGACCCACCAGGCACGCAGAATGAACTCGCGGGCTTCCGCCAGCATCGTGCCCCATTCCGGCGTCGGCGGCTGTGCGCCCATGCCGAGGAAGCCGAGCGCCGCGGCGTCGAGAATGGCGCTCGAAAAGGAGAGTGTCGCCTGGACGATCAGCGGTGCCATGCAATTCGGCAGGATGGTTTTGAACATCAGCCTCAGGTGCCCCGCTCCGGCCACCTTCGCCGCGACAACGTAATCCCTGGTCTTCTCGGTCATCACGGCCGCTCGCGTCAGGCGAACGAAGTGGGGCTGGAAAACGAGAGCGATCGCGATCATCGCATTGGTGAGGCCCGGCCCGAGCACTGCCACCAGAACGAGCGCGAGTAGCAGCGACGGAAAGGCCAGAATGATGTCCATGATCCGCATGATGACGGTGTCCACCCATCCGCGGAAATAACCGGCGATGACGCCGACAAGGATGCCGCCCGTCAGCGACAATGTGGTCACGATAACGCCGACGAACAGCGAAAAGCGCGTGCCGTAGATGAGACGGGAGAGCATGTCGCGGCCGACGGCGTCCGTTCCGAGAAGGAACGCGGCGCGGCCGCCCTCCTGCCAGAAGGGCGGAAGCAGAACGGATTCGCGGTACTGGATGGTCGGATCATGCGGTGCGACGAGCGGAGCGCACAGGGCGAGCACCACCAGAAACAGAAAGAACATCAGGCCTATGACGGCGCCGCGGTTCTCCGAAAAATAGTACCAGAATTCGGCGAGACGCGCCCGGCGAGACGGATCGGTCGATATGGGGCTTGTTGCGGTAATTTCGGTCATATCGCCCTCCTCAATGCCGGATGCGGGGGTTGATCAGCCCATACAGCAAATCAACGGCAAGGTTCACCAGCATGATGACAGCGGCGATGATCAGCAGCCCGCCCTGAATGACGGCGTAGTCGCGCCGGAACACTGAATCGACCATCCACTTGCCGATGCCCGGCCAGGAGAAGATGCTTTCCGTCAGGATGGCGCCAGCCAGCATCACACCGATCTGCAGGCCGATGGTGGTCACGACCGGAATCAGCGCATTGCGCAAGGCATGGATGCCAACCACCCGGAAGGTGGGAAGGCCCTTGGCGCGGGCGGTGCGAACGTAGTCTTCCGAAAGCACCTCCAGCATCGCCGAACGGGTCTGGCGCGCGATGACGGCGAGCGGAATGGTGCCGAGCACGATCGTCGGCAGGACCAGATGACTGAAGGCCGACTGGAACGCCCCCTCCTGCCCCGACAAAAGGGAATCGACCAACATGAAACCGGTGACCGAAGGAAAGAAGAACATCAGCGAAATACGCCCGGACACCGGAGTCCACTGCAACATGCCGGAGACGACGATGATCAGCAGGAGGCCCCACCAGAAGATCGGCATCGAAAAGCCGACCAGCGCGGTGCCCATGATCAACTGGTCCAGGATGGAGCCCCGCTTGATTGCCGCAATCACGCCGGCCGGAATGCCGAGGACGACGGCGAAGATGATGGCGCAGAGCGAGAGCTCGACGGTGGCCGGGAAGAGCTCCAGGAATTGGTCGATCACCGGCTTCTTGGTGACGATCGACACCCCGAAATCGCCGCGAAGCACACCCCAGAGGTAATCCAGGTACTGCATGACGATGGGGCGATCGAAGCCCAATTGGTGAGAGATTTCGGCGTGCCGCTCCGGCGACATCACCCGTTCGCCGGAAAGCAGCGCCACGGGATCGCCCGGAAGCAAGCGGATGAAGGAGAAGGCAATGATCGAGACCCCGATAAAGGTCGGGATCAGCACTGCCAAGCGCCCCAGCAAGAATCGAAACATAGTCAAACCTCATGCCATAATCGCTGCGGCCGCGCTGCTGCAGCATTGGCAAAAAGGAAGAGGGGCGCTCGCCCAACGGCAAACGCCCCCTTCGGGTCAGTCGGTCAGATTACTCTACAATATCAACGCCGTCGAAGGCAAAGTCGCCGAGCGGGCTCTGTACAAAGCCCTCGACGTTCTTGCGCATGGGGACGATCGACAGCGAGTGATCGAGCGTCGCCCAGGGCGCTTCGCGCTTGAAGACGGCCTGTGCCTCTCCATAGAGCTTGGTGCGCTCTGCGACGTCGGAGGCTTCCTTGGCCTTGGTGACCAGATCGTCGAACTCCTTGTTGCACCACTGAGCGCGGTTGTTACCGCCGACGGCATCGCAGCCAAGCAGCGTGTCAAGGAAGTTGTCCGGGTCACCATTGTCACCCGTCCAGCCGAGGATCACCGCACCGTCGCGGTCCTTGGCCTTCGACTTCTCGAGGTATTCGGCCCACTCATAGGAGACGATCTCGACCTTGACGCCGATCTTGGCGAAGTCGGCCTGCATCAGTTCGGCGGCGCGACGGGCATTGAGCATGTAAGGCCGCGCGACCGGCATTGCCCAGACCTTCATCGACAGATCCTTGACGCCGGCATCCTCGAGCATCTTCTTGGCGACTTCCGGCTCGTAGGTGTCGTCTTCGATTTGCTCGTTATAGGACCACATCGTCGGCGGAATCGGGTTTGTCGCCGGCTGCGCCTGTCCCTGGAAAACGGCATCGACGATCGCCTGCTTGTTGATCGCCTTGTTCAGCGCCTTGCGGACTTCAACCTTGTCGAACGGAGGCTGCGTCGTGTTGTAGGCGAGATAGGCGACGTTGAGGCCGGCCTGTTCCATCACTTTGAGGTTCGGATCGGCTTTCATCGCCCCGACATCGGCCGCATTCGGGTAGGGCATCAGGTGGCATTCGCCGGCCTGCAGCTTCTGGAAGCGAACGGCGGCATCCGTGGTGATCGCGAAGACCAGATCATCGATCTTCTGCTTTCCGCCCCAATAGTCCGGATGGGCCTTGTAGCGGATGACCGCATCCTGCTGATAGCCGACGAAGGAGAACGGACCGGTGCCGAGCGGCATCTGGTTCAACTGGTTCATCTTGCCTTCAGCCTGCAGCTTGTCGGCATATTCCTTGGACATGATCGAAGCGAAGGGCATCGCCAGGTTGGCGAGGAACGGCGCCTCCTTGCGCTTCAGCTTGATCTTGACCGTCATGTCATCGACCTTCTCGATCGACTCCAGCAAGTCCGGCAGCCCCATGCCGGCGAAGTATTCCCAGGATCCGCCGGTCACATAGCCGTGCCACGCATTGTCAGACTTCCACTGGCGCTCGAGCGAGAAGATCACATCGTCGGCGTTCAGCTCACGGGTCGGCGTGAAGAACTCGGTCGTCTGGAACTTGACGCCAGGACGGAGCTTGAAGGTGTATTCCAGGCCGTCGTCGGAAATCGTCCAGCTTTCGGCAAGCCCGGGCTCGGTTTCGGTCGTGCCCTTCTTGAATTCGAGTAGACGGCTATAGACGGTATGCGCGGCAGCATCGAACGTGGTGCCGGCCGTGTAGAGGCCGGGGTCAAAGCCCTCCGGCGAGCCTTCCGAGCAAAAGACGAACGTTTTTGACCAGGCAGTGCCGGCCATCAGCGTGGCAAGCGCCGTCGCTGCGAAGAGAGTCGTGAGCTTTTTCATGAGCTTGCTTCCCAGATTTGTTTTTTGTTCTCGTATTGTTTTCGAACGCGGCAGGAAATTTTCCATCCGGTCAAGGACGGATGGAACGACATTTGGCGTCGCAATGCAATAACTCGCTTAAGAAATTTGTCTATGCGAAAAATTCTTCCACAGGTAGAGGATTGAGCCGGCAGTGATTCGGAGCGGCGGCCAAGCGCAAACGGGCTCCGCGCTATAGAATAGCGCCGCGCGCCTTATCAGACGCGCAAAGGTCGCTGCAGCACTTTGAATTGCGGCATCCTTAAACCGGCTACGATTTAAGGATGCAAGCAGTAATGGACGGGAATTCTTAAGCGGCCGACGGCTGCGGGCGCGGGCCAACGTCCAGCCCGAGAAGGAAGTTGATCTGCGGCCGCGCCTTGACGAGGTCGTCGATCGTATAGCCCTTGAGCACGTCGAAGAAGGCATTCAACGCCTTGCGCAAGGCGGCATTGAGGCCACAACTGTCCACGAGAGGGCAGTCGATCTCGCCCGCCTCGAAACATTCCGCCATGGCGAAGCTGTCCTCGGTCACCTTGATCACGTCAAACAGGCTGATCTCCGATGCCGGTTTCGGGAGCCGCACGCCGCCATTGCGGCCACGCACGGTCTCGACCAATCCGGCCCTGGTCAGCGGCTGCAAGATCTTGAACAGAAACAGCTCGGAAACACCGTAAGCCTTGGCGATCTCAGGAATGCGGCTGAGCTTCTCGCCATTCGCAGCACAGTACATCAGCATGCGAACCGCGTAGTTTGTTTGCTTCGTCAGACGCATCATTCGCTCCGGAGTCGAGAATTCGTCCCCCTCATATAGGACGGAACGTAGTTTGGAACAATTCCAAAATAGGAAAAATTCACGAAGGCTTTACTTCGCCGTTTCGCCGTTGACTGTCGCTCTTCGGCGGTGGAAATATGACCCGCTTGGTTAACTTATAAGCACCACACGGAGAGAACACCATGATTGCCTCAAAAACGCTGATCGGCACCCTGTCGGTCGCGGCGGCGTTCCTTGCCCTTACGACGCCCGCCCGGGCCGACGGCGAGGTCAATATCTATTCCTACCGCCAGCCCGATCTCATCCAGCCGCTGCTCGACGCCTTCACCAAGGAGACTGGTATCACCGCCAATGTGCTCTTCCTCGACAAGGGCCTCGTCGAGCGCATTCAGGCGGAGGGGGCGAATTCTCCGGCCGACGTCATTCTGACCGTCGACATCAGCCGCCTGACCGAGGCGAAGAACGCGGGCGTGACCCAGCCGCTCGTCAACGAGACGATCAACAAGGACATCCCCGCGCATTTCCGCGACCCGGACGGCAACTGGTTCGGCCTGACGACCCGCGGCCGCGTCGTCTATGCCTCGAAGGAACGCGTGGCGCAGAACGACATCACCTATGAGGAACTCGCCGATCCGAAATGGAAGGGCAAGTTCTGCACCCGCGATGGCCAGCATTCCTATAATGTCGGCCTGTTCGCCTCGATGATCGCGCATCACGGTGAGGCCGAGACGGAGAAGTGGCTGACCGGGCTCAGGGACAATCTCTCCAAGAAGCCCGATGGCGGCGACCGTGATCAGGCAAAGGCGATCTTTGCCGGCGAATGCGATATCGCGCTCGGCAATAGCTACTATGTCGGCCTCATGCTGACGAACGAGAAGGAGCCCGAGCAGAAGGAATGGGCTTCGGCCATCAAGGTCCTCTTCCCGAACGCGAAGGACCGCGGCACGCATGTGAACATCTCCGGCATGGCGCTCGCGAAGAACGCCCCGAACAAGGAGAATGCCGTCAAGCTGATGGAATTCCTCTCGGCAGGCGAAGCGCAGAAGATCTATGCCGAGCAGGTCTTCGAGTATCCGGTGCTTCCGGGCGCCGAGCCGTCGGAAGTCGTCAAGTCCTTTGGAACCATCAAGCCGGACAGCCTGCCGCTTGCCGAAGTTGCGGCAAATCGGAAGAAGGCATCGGAGCTCGTCGACAAGATCGGTTATAACGACGGCCCGCAAGACTAAGGGGTCATTGCCAGTCAAGACGAAACAGCGGGCGCAGGCCCGCTGTTTTTCGTTTGAGCGGATCGACGATAATTCCCCCGCCACGACCGTCGCTGCATACGAAGGCGCATTGACGGGCCGCTCCAACGGTAGGATTCTCGGGCCCTTGAAAATCGCACTTGAGTGACGCGGCCTGACTCGGAGGGGACATTGGAAGAGACGAATGACAAGAGCCAGCTCGATATGGTCGTGCTGATGACCCCCGACATGGCGAACTTCAGCGGCAAGGTGCATGGCGGGGCGCTCCTCAACCTCCTGGACCGGGTCGCTTTCTCCTGCGCCTCGCGCTACTCGAAGCAATATGCGGTGACGCTCTCCGTCGACCAGGTGGTTTTCCGCCAGCCGATCCATGTCGGCGAGCTCGTGCATTTTCGTGCTTCCATCAATTACGCCGGCCGGACGTCGATGGAGGTCGGCATCCGGGTCGAAGCGGAGAACATCCGCACCGGCGAACGGAGACACACGAACTCCTGCTATTTCACGATGGTCGCCGTCGATGCGGAGGGCCGGCCGACGAGCGTGCCGCCTTACCGGCCGGAGCCCGGTATAAGGGAACGCCGCTACCGCGCCGCCGAGGTCAGACGGGAGCTGCGCCGGGAGTTCGAGGAGCGTTTCCGGGCTGCCGGCTCGACGGCCGCATCCGATAAGGGTTAGCTTCTAGCCCTTCCGCAATTCGGCAATTAGATCGAGGATCGCCTTGTGCCTCTCGGGCGTACCTGGATGCGTGGAGAAGATGCTCGTTTCCGAGTGATCGTCGAGCTTCGCCTCCAATAGTTCGAAGAAACGGGCGATTGCCGTCGGATCGAGACCCGCCTTCATCATCAGCTCGACGGAATGCCGGTCCGCCTCAGCTTCCGCGGCGCGCGAATAGGAAAGCGCGAGAAGGCCGCCGCCCTCCACCAGGACGTCCTCGGCGCCCGAGCCTATATCGCCGGCGATCAGCATGATGAGTGCGGCAACCCCGGCGGCGCGATAGATCTGCCGGAGGCTGTGCTTGTGCTCGACATGGCCGATTTCGTGCGCCAGCACGCCGACGATCATCTCCGTGTCATCGCCTGCAAGCTCCACGAGCTCGTCCGTGAGGATGAGCGTTCCGTCAGGCAGCGCGAAGGCATTGGGGCCGATCGGCCCACCTTCACGGAAGTTCAGCGTATAGGCCACCCTGCCAGCCGCCGAAACGCTGGCGATGCGACGGAAGCCGTCGACAATCCTGCCGCGCCGCGCCTCATCCAGTTTCGACTCGCCGAGCAGCGTCCTGTCCATGGTTTCGAGCGTGCTCGCCGACATGATGCGGGGCAAGATCGGCGGCGTGACGACGACGGCAACCTCCACCAGGGCTGGCAACGCGTAACGGTAGATCAACGTGCCAAGCAGGATGGTCGCCGCCACGAAGGCAATCAGCCGCGGGTGGAAGCGCTCCAGCCGATGGACGATCCCCGCCCCGGCCCGCCCCTTGCGCGAAAGAAACCGGTCGATTGCCTCGTTGTCGTCGGTCTCGAAGAGCGAACCGTCGGGGAAAGTGACCCTTCGCGGGACTCGGCCGACCCGTGCGGAGATGTCAATGGTCGACAGGCTGCCCCCGGCGAGTTCGGCACCGGTTTCATCGCTGGCGACCAGGCGGTCTCCGGCCTCGACGAGACCGGAGGTGACCGAGCGGCTCGATCCGGGGGGATGCCACTCGCCAAGCGCAAAGGCCAAATTGTCAGAAGCCAAAGTCGAAGCCTTCGATATCCATGAATTCGGCGCCGACCGCCGAACCTTCCTGGGCGATCGCCGAGAAGATTTCGCCAACATTGCCGTCGAAGCGGACGCCGGTATGCTCGTTGACGTAGCGCGCCATCCGAACGGCAGCCCAAGGCCGCATCAGCCCGATTGTAACAAGCGTGACGACGAAGTTCGAGATGGCGATCCACGTATAACGCAGGCGCGACAGGTCGCTCAGGAGCCGGTGCTTGCCGTCGAAGGTGGTGGCGGACCAGGCAACGTTGCGCACGCCGGCTCGATAGACAAGCGCCGCGACGCCGAAGATCGACAGGATTAAGACGTAGCCAAGAACTGCCAGCACGGCGAGCGACACCTGCGCCTCCCCGGGAAGGAAATCGGGATTCTCGATGGCGGTGGAGACAAGGGCGATGTTGAGGAAGGCGATGAACCCGATGATCAACAGCCCGAGCACGAGGATCGCAGCCGAGATCCCCCAGGTCTTGTAGATCGCCCCGACCGAGGGATCGGTCGAAAAGACCCTTTGCCCATAACGCAGGTTGCTGCCGATGTAGCGATAGGTCCAGCGGCTGGCGAGCGGCGCGAGGATCCCTAGCGTCAGCGCCGCGAGTACCGGCCCGATGATGAAAGCGAGGAAGGCACCACCGGCCCGGCCGACGAAATCGAAACGGACATTGCGGTAGCTCGTCACCCGCGCGCTGAAGCGCAAGCCCCGGGCGACGAGCCACGGAACGAAGCAGAGAAACAGCAGAACGAGCGCAATGCCGGCGAGCGGTGCGAACGTCAGCAGGACGTTGTAAAGGATCAGGTAGGCGAAGACGATGAGACGGCCAATCAGGATCTGGCCGCCTCTGGCGTGATACTCGAACCCGCGGCCGAGAAGCGCGGTATTGCCGTAGAAATAGCGATTACGGCGAACCTTGGCCCAGGCGGAATAGATGCCGAGCGTGATGATCGTCAGCAGGATGTTGACGATCCAGATCCCGAAATACTCGCTACCGCTGCCGGTAAATGAAAGGCGGTGAAAATCCCCCGGAGCCGCGCGTCCGAAACTAGCCTGGCCGACACTCTGTGCCGGCAATGGTTCTGCCAAAACCATGATCTATCCCCTAATCAAAGCCCAACGCCCAGAGTGCGAACCGCGTCATCCCGTTAGCGGCCGGCGTCAGTGAACTCAACGCATGCGCGAATCATCGTTCGGCCTCACCCGTCGATCCCGACGTTAGTTGTGCCGCTGCGCAGTATGCAACAAAAAAGAGCCTCCCAGAGGGAGGCTCGAGTGGGGGAGGATTTTCTACTCCGTCACCGCATTGTCGGGATCGAGAACTCCGCGCCGTCCTTGATACCCGAGGGCCAACGCTCGGTGATGGTCTTGGTGCGGGTCCAGAACTTGATCGAGTCAGCGCCGTGCTGGTTGAGATCGCCGAAGGACGAGGACTTCCAGCCGCCGAAGGAATGGTACGCGAGCGGAACCGGGATTGGAACGTTGACACCGACCATGCCGATGTTGATGCGGGAGGCGAAGTCACGCGCCGCATCGCCGTCGCGGGTATAGATCGCGACGCCGTTGCCGTATTCGTGCTTCATCGGAAGCGACAGGGCTTCCTCGTAGTTCTTGGCACGCACGACCGAGAGAACCGGTCCGAATATCTCCGTCTTGTAGATGTCCATGTCCGGCGTCACGTAGTCGAACAGGCAGCCGCCGATGAAATGGCCGTCCTCATAGCCCTGCAGCTTGAAATCACGGCCATCGACGACGAGCTTCGCGCCCTGTTCGATGCCGCTGTCGATCAGGCTGCGGATGCGCTGCTCGGCTTCCTTGGTGACGACCGGGCCCATATCGGCCTTTTCGTCCGTATAGGGGCCGATGCGCAGGCTTTCGACCATCGGCGTCAGCTTGTCGATGAGCCGGTTTGCGGTTTCCTCGCCGACCGGAACGGCGACCGAAATCGCCATGCAACGCTCGCCGGCAGAACCGTAGCCGGCGCCGATCAGTGCGTTGGCGGCCTGATCGAGGTCGGCATCGGGCATGATGATCATGTGGTTCTTGGCGCCGCCGAAGCACTGGGCCCGCTTGCCGTTCATCGCCGCCGTGCCATAGACATAGCGGGCGATCGGGGTCGAGCCGACGAAGGAGACGGCGGCGATGTCGGGATGCGTCAGGATCGCGTCGACCGCGCCCTTGTCGCCGTTGACGACGTTCAAGACACCAGCCGGCAGGCCGGCTTCGATCATCAGTTCGGCGAGGCGGATCGGCACAGACGGATCGCGCTCGGACGGCTTCAGGATGAAGGCGTTGCCGCAGGCGATCGCCGGGGCGAACATCCACATCGGGATCATCGCCGGGAAATTGAACGGCGTGATGCCGGCGCCGACGCCGACCGGCTGGCGGATCGAGTACATGTCGATGCCGGGACCGGCGCCCTCGGTGAACTCGCTCTTCTGCAGGTGCGGAATGCCGATGACGAACTCGCAGACCTCGAGGCCGCGCACGACATCGCCCTTGGCGTCGTCGATGGTCTTGCCATGCTCGCGGGAAAGCAGCTCGGCCAGCTCGTTCATGTTTTCGTTGAGGAGCTGGACGAACTTGATGAAGACGCGGGCACGGCGCTGCGGGTTGGTGGCGGCCCACTTGACCTGCGCGGCCTTGGCGCTCTCGACGGCGGCGGCAAGTTCCGCGTCGCTCGCGAGCGCCACCGTACCCTGAACCTCGCCCGTCGCCGGGTTGAAGATGTTGCTGACGCGGCCACTCTGGCCGGCGACGCGCTTGCCGTCGATGAAATGTCCTACTTCATACATGGGTTTTCCTCCTGGTCTTGATCTCGGGTGCATGATCGCACTACGATTTCAACAAATCAATTTCCGATATTCAGAAACCGTTGTGCAAAAATTAAAGTCCAAGGAGCAACGTCATGGACTGGGACGACGTCAGGGTGTTTCTCGCGGTGGCGCGAACGGGCCAAATTCTCGCCGCTTCGAAGAGGCTCGGTATCAATCACGCCACCCTCAGCCGGCGCGTCACCGCGCTCGAGGAGACGCTGAAGACGCGCTTGCTCGTGCGGCGCCCGAACGGCTGCGAGCTGACCGCCGAGGGCGAGATTTTCCTTTCGGCCGCCGAGCGCATGGAAACCGAAATGCTCGCGGCTCAATCGCAGATCGGGCGGATCGACACGGCGATCGCCGGCACGGTGCGCATCGGCGCACCTGACGGCTTCGGCGTCTCCTTCCTGGCGCCGCGGCTCGGTCGGCTGACTGCGCGCCACCCGGAGCTCAAGCTGCAACTCGTGCCGGTTCCGCGCTCCTTCTCGCTGTCGCAGCGCGAGGCCGACATCGCCATCACCATCGAGCGGCCCGAACAGGGACGTCTCGTTTCGTCCAAGCTCACCGATTATACACTGGGGCTCTACGCATCGGCGGATTATCTTGCCCGCTACGGCACGCCGCAAACGATCGACGATCTGAAAAGCCACCGGCGGATCGGCTATGTGGAGGACCTGATCTTCACGCCGTCGCTCAATTTCTCGGCGGAGGTCATGCGCAGCTGGGACGCCTCCTTCGAGATCTCGAGCGCCACCGGCCAGACCGAGGCGGTCCGCTCCAGCGCCGGCATCGGCATCCTGCACAACTACATTGCCCGGCAATATCCGGAGCTCTTCCGGCTCTTGCCCGAAACGACGATCCGCCGCGCCTATTGGACCACCTATCACGAAAGCGCGCGCGAACTGGTGCGCGTGCGTACGGTCGTCTCGTTCCTGCAGGAACTGGTGACGGCGGAGCATCAGATATTTGTGTGAATTTATCGGGAGAAGAAAATGGTACGGTTGGGTGGTCTCGAACCACCGACCTCAGGTGCCACAAACCTGCGCTCTAACCAACTGAGCTACAACCGCACTTTGGACGCGACCCCAAATCGCTTGGGTCGTTGCGTTGGCGGCTCACATACGGTCACTTCGGCCGATTTGCAAGCCTTAACTTCAGATTATCAAGCAAAAAGACCGGATGGCAAGCACCCGGTCTTTCATCGATTCCGATCGGCTGCGCTTCGAGCGATCAGGCCTTCTTGAAAGTGGAAACGACCTTTTCCGCGGCGTCCTTGCCGGGCTTAGCGACGTTCTCGGCGACCTTGCGGGTGGCTTCCTGCATGGTCTTCGCCTGCTCGACAGCGACCTCGGCCTGCTTGCGGATGAAGGCGGTCTGCAGGTCGACGAGCTCGGAGAGCGACTTGACGCCGAGCAGCGCTTCCATGTGCGAGAGCGAGTTCTCGGCATTGGTGCGCAGCGCGTTGATGGCCTTGAGGCCGAGTTCGACGGAGCCGGACTGGGCGTTTTCGAGCGTCGCTTCGACGGTCTTCGTTGCCTCTTCGGCGGCGGTCTTCATCTTGGCATAGGCGTCCTTCGACTGCGCGGCACCCTTTTCGGCAAACTCGCGGAAGCCGTCGGCAAACTTGGTCGGGTCAAAGGAAAGGGAAAATGCGTCTTCGGTCTTCCTGGTAGCCATTGTATGCGCTCCTTGGTGTGGCCCTCTTAAGAGGCGCCTTGGTGAGTGATGCCGATCTTATAATCGATATCGTTGTGCATTGCAACAAAATTGTGCATCGCACAAAAACGACTGCCATTAACCTTGCGGGACGAAAGCCGTGGCGGAAAAGGGGCCGTCGCTGGACCCTCGCAGATGCGGCGGTTATTAATAGAGTGTTAACGCGCTGCTGCATGGTTCCTGAGATCGGAGCCGATTAAAGGATAAAATCATGCAGCAATCAAACTGCTACAGCGACCTTCATGCGTCTCAAAGGCGCACGGCGCCGTAGGGACCCGTCAATAGGCCTGCCCATGCCCGCGAGACAGTACCCTTTCATTGACATTGCCGTGCATGCACGGGTGCGGGAGCATTTTGCCCGCGGCGATGCGTCGGTTCTCTTTTCGAAGGATCTGGCGCGCGTCCTGTGGGCAAATGATCAGGGCGCCAGGCTGTTCGGCGTCGCGTCGGTCTACGATTTCATCGATAGCCCCTTGAACGCGAACGACCTCTCGCTGCGCCAGTTGGGTGCCGCTGCAGCGCAGCTTGCCGCAGTCGGCGACCGTCGCCAACTGCTGATCCGGATTGCGGCCGGCTTCCGCAGGCTGCCGCTCAACGCGACGGTGGAGATGATCCGCATCCGGCCGGGCGAGGACGCCGTTCTCTTCACCGCTCCGCATAACGGCAAGGCACTTTCGGCGGAGGAACGCGCGGCCGCGATGATCGCCGGCTTGGACGGGCCGGACACGCATATGGCCGTGCTCGACGACGACGGCGACATCGTCGCCCGTTCGCCCGGATTCGAGCATTTGGGGTTGTCGGCCGAAATCCGGCGGACGCTCGTCTCGGCGGTGACGCGCGAAAAGGACCGGCTGATCAAGCGCCTCGTGGCGACCGAGAAGGGGCAATTGCCCGCCGCCATCGGCAAGATTTCCGACCACCCGGCCCTCCATCTTCTCTTTGCCGTGGAAACCACGCTCGAAGCGCCGGATGCCGGAGAGACCATCGCGAAGGACGAGCCGGACGCAGTCGATGCGCCAGCATTCGCTGAGATCGAGACGGGGCCAGATGCGCCTTCGCCGGACGAGCCTGCCGAAACCCCGAGGGTCGAAGATGCGGTGGAAGATTCGGGGACCCCGTCGACGACTGAACGAGCCGAAGCCGAAGAGCCGGCCGATGCGGCGCCAATCGACGAGAAACAGGGCGAATTGACTCTGCAGTCCGGCGACGAGACGGCAGAACCGCCGCAGACGACTATCGCAGAGACCCTCGAGTCCGTGCAGGAAACGGCAGCATCGGACGCCGAGCAGGACACAGCAGCGGCTTCGGGCTTTACCTTCACGCCGGGTAGCCGGGCCGTCCGCTTCGTATGGAAAATCGACGCTGAGGGACGCTTCAGTGAGATCTCCGAGGAATTCGCTTCGGCCGTTGGCCCGAAATCGGCCGACGTGGTCGGAACGACCTTCGCCGCGCTTGCGGACCGCTACGATCTCGACCCCGACCACAAGATCAACGAGCTTCTGCATCGCCGCGACACCTGGTCCGGCAAGACCATCCTGTGGCCGATCGAGGGGACGAGCCTCAAGGTCCCGGTCGACCTCGCCGCTCTGCCGACCTATTCCCGTTCGCGCGAGTTCGACGGCTTCCGCGGCTTCGGCATCGTGAGGATCGCCGATGCGGTTGAGGACGCAAGGGCAAGTGGGCTGTCGCTCGGCGATACCGGGACACCCCGGCGCGAGGACATGCCGGCCGAAGCACCGGTGGAACCCGCTCCCGAGGGACCGGCCGCGATCCAGGATGAGACGGAAGCGGAATCTTCCCCCGCTGCCGATGCCCCGCAGAGTGAGCCCGAAGACGGCGCTACGGGAGAACTTTCAACGGCGGAAGACCCGTTTGCCGGCGAGCGGCCGGCCCTTCGCATTGTCGACACGGCCGCGCGGCCGCCCTCCGACAAGGTCATCGCTCTCGACGAGCGCCGGCCCGCGGGTTCCGGGGCGCTGACGCGCGGCGAGCAGGCGGCCTTCCGCGAGATCGCGCGGCAGCTCGGCGCACATTTCGACGAGCCTGCCGCGAGTGCGGCAGGCGAGGACGACGAGCGCTCGGCGGGCCCCGCGCCTCCGGCCGAAGCCGCCGCCTCCCCCGCCGCAGACAACCCATCACCGGACGAGGCAATTGCCGACCCGCTAGAGGACACGGCGCCCGCGGTCGAGGACGAGGCGCCCCCTGTCCCGCGCAGCGGCGTCAGCATGAGCAGCGAAATCCTCGACCGGCTGCCTGTCGCGCTCCTCATTCACCATGGGGACGAACTGCTGCACGTCAATCCGGAATTTCTGCGGCTGACCGGCTACGCGACTCTCGATGTCTTCGAGCAGGAAGGAGGGTTGGAAGCCCTCTTCGCCTATGGCAACACATCCGGAGAGACACAGCCGGACGGGACGATGACCCTGGTCCGCGCCAATGGCCAGCTTGCACCGGTCAGCGCCCATCTCCATTCGATCCAGTGGGAAGGGCGGAGCACGCTCATGCTGGCGCTCACTCCCGCGGCGACAGGCGCAGCTAATACGGCTTCGCCCGACGCGGACGCCTCGGCGGGAGCCGAAGCGCGGCTGCGGATGGAAATCGACGAACTGCGCTCGATCCTCGAAACCGCCACCGACGGCGTGGTGGTCCTCGGGCAGGACGGTGACATTCGCACGATGAACCGCTCGGCAAGCGCGCTTTTCAACTATGACGAAGACGAGATGCGCGGAAAGCCGTTTGCCGCGCTCTTCGCCCATGAGAGCCAGAAGGCGGTGATCGACTACCTCCACGGCCTTTCCGGCCATGGTGTCGCAAGCGTGCTCAACGATGGCCGGGAAGTGATCGGCCGGGAGGCGGGAGGCGGCTTCATTCCGCTGTTCATGACCATCGGGCGGCTCTCCTCCTCCCACGGCTATTGCGCCGTCATCCGCGACATCACCCAGTGGAAGCGGACCGAGGAGGAACTGCGCAACGCCAAGCGTGCCGCCGAGACCGCGAACGCCCACAAGACCGACTTCCTCGCAAGGGTGAGCCACGAGATCCGCACGCCGCTCAACGCCATCATCGGCTTTTCCGACATGATGGCGAGCGAGCATTTCGGGCCGATCGGTAATCCCCGCTACATCGAATATGCCGGCGACATCGGCCGGTCGGGGCGGCACGTGCTCGACATCGTCAACGACCTGCTCGACATTTCGAAGATCGAGGCGGGCGAGATGGAGCTCGATTTCAGCGCCGTCGACCTCAACGAGGCGGTCTCCGAGGCGGTATCGCTGGTGCAGCCGCAAGCCAACAGCCAGCGCGTAATCATCCGCACCTCGCTCTCCGCCTCGGTGCCGGAGGTTGTCGCCGACGGCCGGTCGATCAAGCAGATCGCGCTCAACATCCTGGCGAACGCCATCCGCTTCACGCCGTCCGGCGGGCAGATCGTCGTGTCGACGTCCTACGAGGCGAACGGCAGCGTCATCCTCAGGATCCGCGACATGGGGATCGGCATGACGCGCAGCGAACTCGATCAGGCGATGAAGCCGTTCAGGCAGGTGACGACCGGCGGCCGCAAGCGTGGCGAGGGCACCGGTCTCGGGCTGCCGCTGACCAAGGCGATGGCCGAGGCGAACCGCGCCCAATTCGCCATCAGCTCCGCGCCGAACGAAGGGACGCTCGTGGAAATATCCTTCCCGTCGCAACGCGTCTTGGCGAACTGAGTTCCGATGCTGTAAGAAAATGTTGACCAACGGGCGCCAGTTTGCCGGCCCCGCCAGCATGTTGCCTCGGAACGGATCGTTTGCACTTCGCCACCAAAAGCCTCAAGCGACGCTATGCCAAGTCGGGCTCGGGCCTCAGGCATCGGCTGCTCGCGACCTGGTCCGGCCTCGCTTCGGCGATCGTGTTGATGCCGATCGTCGCCATTGCCTGGCTTGCGGTCACCGGCGGCGGCGCGGACTGGCCGCACCTCATCGCGAACGTGATCCCGCGCGCCACCTTGAGAACGCTGATGCTGATGGGCCTGACAGGCGCGGCGACGGCCGTCGTCGGCATTCTGACCGCCTGGCTGGTGGCAACCTGCGACTTTCCGCTGCGCCGGTTGCTCTCCGCCGCGCTCGTGCTGCCGCTCGCCATACCGGCCTATCTCGCGGCCTATGCATTCGGCGAGCTCCTGACCTTCACCGGACCGGTCCAGGGGATGATCCGGGCGCTCTTCGGCTTTCAGACGAGCCGGGATTATTGGTTCCCGGACGTGCGCTCGCTCGGCGGCGCCGTGCTGGTGATGAGCTCGGTCCTCTATCCCTATATCTATCTTGCCTGCCGTTCGATGTTTCTGATGCAAGGCCGGGCGGCCGCCGATGTGGCGCGCACGCTCGGCGCCGGGCCGGTCAAGGTCTTCCTCAGGATCCAGATCCCGATGGCAAGGCCGGCTATTATGATCGGCCTGACGCTCGTCGCCATGGAGACGATGAACGACATCGGCGCGGTCGAGTTTCTCGGCGTCCAGACCCTGACCTTCTCCATTTTCGACACCTGGCTCAACCGCGGCAGCCTGGCCGGTGCGGCGCAGATCGCCTGCATCATGCTGATCTTCATCATCGGGCTGATGATGGTCGAGCGCGCCGCCCGGCGCAGCCAGCGCTTTTCCAGCCAGAAGACGACGGCCGCCGTCCATGATGCGGTGCGCCTCGAGCTTTCCGGCTGGAAGCAATGGACGGCAATGCTCGTCTGTCTCCTGCCCGTCCTTTCAGGTTTCGCCGTCCCCTTCCTGGTCCTCGGCAACTATGCGCTGAAACGCTTCGACCAATTCCTGGCGCCGCGCCTCCTGGACGCGTTGCTGCACAGCGTTCTGGTATCCGGCCTGACGGCACTCGCCGCCGTGGTCCTGGGTTTCGTTCTGGCCTATGCGGCCCGCGCCGGTCGCTCGCCGATCACGGAAGTCGCCGGGCGGCTCGCCTCCTTCGGTTACGGCGTGCCTGGCACCGTACTGGCGATCGGTGTGCTCTTTCCGCTCGCAGCGCTCGACAATACCTTGGATGCCTGGCTGCGCCACCTCTTCGGCATTTCCACCGGCCTCGTCATGAGCGGTACGGGCTTTGCGATCGTCTATGCCTGCACAGTGCGCTTTCTTACCATGGCCGAGGGGACCCTGGAGGCCGGCTTCCATAAGCTCTCGCCGCATCTCGACATGGCCGCTCGGGCGCTCGGCCGGACCAGCGCCCAGACCTTGCGCTCGGTGCTTCTGCCGATGATGCGTCCGGCGGTGCTGACGTCGGCGCTGCTTGTCTTCATCGAAACGATGAAGGAGCTCTCCGCCACCATCATGCTGCGGCCGTTCAATTTCAATACGCTTGCCACGCTGGTCTACGAGGATGCGTCACGCGCGAAGGTCGAGGATGCATCGGTGGCCGCGATGATCATCGTCACCGCCGGCATGATACCAGTCATTCTGGTGTCGCGGTCTCTGGAAAGACGCTCATAGGGGGCTGGGCCCAACGATACAAAAAAAGAGGCAGCTCGCGGCTGCCTCTGAAGTCATGCTAACCAACAAATGCTCGAGAACTCGGGACGTCATGTCTGTGACAGCATCGCTGCTGTGGCACCGGCGCCTTGATGGACCGGCCTCCAGTTGGCTCGACCATGCCCCGGCAAACGTTAACAGGACCTTACCGCCGGACCCGACAATTTTAGGGAACGAGGCGCAAGTCGGCTTGCTTGGTTAATTGCACGGGGACGACAGGTTAACGGAACCGGCTCGTCCCGCACTCAGCTTTTCAGTGCTTCCAGCCCCGCAAAGAGCTCGAGTGCCTCGGGATTTGCCAGCGCCTCCTTGTTCTTGACCGGCCGGCCGTGCACCACGTCGCGCACCGCCAGTTCGACGATCTTGCCGGATTTGGTGCGCGGAATGTCGTCGACGGCGATGATCTTCGCCGGCACGTGCCGAGGCGAGGCGCCGGTGCGGATCCGCGTCTTGATCGCCTGCGTCAGTTCCTCCGTCAGCGCAACGCCCGGCGCCAGCCGCACGAACAGGATCACTCGAACGTCGTCCTGCCAATCCTGGCCGATGCAGAGGGCCTCGGCGACCTCTGGCATCTGCTCGACCTGATTGTAGATTTCCGCCGTGCCGATGCGCACGCCGCCCGGATTGAGCGTCGCGTCGGAACGGCCGTGAATGATGATGCCGCCATGCGGCGTCCATTCGGCAAAGTCGCCATGGCACCAGACATTGTCGAAGCGCTCGAAATAGGCGGCGCGGTATTTGGCGCCGTCGGGATCGTTCCAGAACATCACCGGCATCGACGGAAACGCCTTGGTGCAGACGAGCTCGCCTTTCTCTCCGCGCACCGGCTTGCCCTCGTCGTTCCAGACGTCGACGGCAAGTCCGAGGCCGGGCCCCTGAATTTCGCCGCGCCACACCGGCTTCAGCGGGTTGCCGAGCACGAAGCAGGAGACGATGTCGGTGCCGCCGGAGATCGAGGCAAGCTGGACGTCCGATTTGATCCCCTCATAGACGAAGGAGAAGCCTTCCGGAGACAGCGGCGAACCGGTCGACGTAAGGAGCCTGAGCGCCGAAAGGTCGTGCGTCTCGGCCGGCGTCAAACCGTCCTTGCGCACCGCATCGATATATTTTGCCGAGGTACCGAAGACGGCGAAGCGCTCCTCGGCTGCGAAGTCGAAGAGAACATTGCCGTCCGGATGGAAGGGCGAGCCGTCATAGAGGCACAAGGTCGCACCCACGGCCAGGCCGGAGGCCAGCCAGTTCCACATCATCCAGCCGCAGGTGGTGAAGTAGAAGAGCCTCTCGCCCTGCTTCAGCCCGCAGTGGAACCGATGCTCCTTGAGGTGCTGGAGGAGCGCTCCGCCGGCCGAATGAACGATGCATTTCGGCACGCCCGTCGTGCCGGAGGAAAACAGGATGTAGAGCGGATGACTGAAGGGCAGCCGCTCGAAGACAAGCGGCTTGGCTTCGAAGGCGGCGACGAAATCGGGAAGCGTCACGCCGCCTTCAATTCCGGCCGCCAGCGCGGCGCTGTCGCCCGCATAGGGCACGACCAGCGTCGGCACGCCGAGCGTCTTCGCGACGGAGCGCACCTTCGCGTCGACGTCCTGGCGCTTTCCGTTGTACCAATAGCCGTCGCAGGTGACGAAAAGCTTCGGGCCGATCTGGCCGAAGCGGTCGAGAACGCCCTGCTCGCCGAAATCCGGGGAACAGGAGGACCAGATGGCGCCGAGCGAGGCGGTAGCGAGCATCAGCGCGATCGTCTCCGGCAGGTTCGGCATCATCGCCGCGACACGATCGCCGACGCCGATGCCTTCTGCCTGCAGCGCCTGCTGCAGGCGTGACACGAGACTGCGCAACTCGTCCCAAGAGAGCCGGTAACGGACCTTGTCTTCACCGCGGAAGATCAACGCATCGCCATCGCCGCTCCCACGCAGCAGGTTTTCGGCAAAATTGAGCTTGCCGTCCGGGAAGAAGCGGGCCTCGAGCATCCGCTCGCCGTTGACGAGCGCCTGGTCTCCCCGCTCGCCTATGACGCCGCAATGCTCCCACACGGCAGTCCAGAAATCGCCGCGCTCCGCCAGGGACCAGTCGTGAAAGGCATCGTAGCCGGAAAACCTTTGTCCGAAACGCTCTTCGCACCAGGCCATGAACTGCGCCATCGGGCTCCTGGCGAGCGTCTCGGCATCAGGAACCCACAAAGGTCGATCTGTTTGCATGCGTTCCTCCACTCCTCTGGCCCTGTTCTATAACATGCTGCAACGCAAAATAAACAGCGTGCATGGGGGCCTCGCTCTCGCGAAGACGACATTTCCATGTCAGTTGCATTTGCCCTCTTCAGGGCCTATCCAAACGGTTTCACCGAAGGCGACGCCCACCCGACCGACATGACCAGATTGATCCGGAAAATATCGCGCGTCCTGAGGCTGCGCCTGCGCCGCCGCCATTTCGTCTGGTCTGCCGCAATCGGCGTCGTTCTCGCCATCGGGTACAACGCCGCCCTGCCCCTGCTCGTTTCGACAACCGGCGTGCGCGCGACGATGGAGCGGACGCTCGACAGCTGGTCGGGCGGCAAGAGCAGGATCAATGGCGAGCCGGAGATCCGGTTCTGGCCGGAGCTGCTGTTGACCTTGCCTTCGGCGACGATCGAATCCACCGGCCTCGAACCCCGCCGGCTTGCCGAAATCGGCCGCATTACCGCATCGTTCAACCCGCTTTCGGCCCTTCTCGGCGACCCAACGCTTGAGGACATCAGCCTTGTCGATCCTATCATCACGATCGAGCGCCAAGCCGACGGCACGATCAACTGGCAAAAGCCGCAGTGGATCGCCCCGCCAGAGGCTGCTGCGCCGGCCCAGGAAAGTCCAATCGGAGACATCGCGGTCGTCAATGGCCGGGTTATCGTGCTCGACCGAATGCCGGCTGGCAACGATGTCGATATTCCCGGAATCTCCGGCACGATCAAATGGCCCGCCTTTGCCGAGCGATTGAGCGCGCAACTATCGGCGCGCCTAAGCGGCGAAGAGGTCGCCTGGGCGTTCGTCTGCGAGGATCCGCTCGCTTTCTTCGCGAGGCGGAACGCGTCGCTCAAGACATCCATCACATCGGCGCCGCTGACCTTCTCCTTCGAGGGCGTCGGCAATCTTTCATCCGTTCCCTTCGCGTCGGGCCATCTGCAGATGTCCGCGCCCTCCCTTGCGACACTCGTCCAGTGGTACCAGGGCAATTCGGCGACGACGCTCTCGCCGGGAGGGATCAGCATCGACACCAGAGTGACCACCGGCGAGAAGACGCTCAAGCTGGACGATCTAGCGTTCACGATGGGCGGCGCCAGCGCGACCGGCGTGCTGGATTTCGCCCTGCAGGACGGCAAGGCGCCAAGGATGGAAGGGACGCTCGCCTTCGATCGCATCGATCTCAACGGCGTTTCGGTCGCCGCGCTTACGCCCCTCGGCCGCGACGACCGTCTGTGGCGTCTGGTGGAAACCTTTGTCGGCGCCTGGCACACGGACATTCGGCTTTCCTCTCAGGAGGTCCTCGCCGGTCCCTTCCATCTGACGGATGTGGCCGCAGGGGTGTTGATCGATGGGAAACGCGCGTCACTGGATATTGGCGACAGCAATTTCGCGAATGGCAGCCTGAGCGCCCGCGCCGTGTTCTCGGAACAAGGGCTGGAGCACGGCGGCCGACTGCAGGCGCGCCTCAAGGACGCCGATTTCGCCGCGGTGCTCGGCGGTTTCGGCCTCAACGGCCCGGTCCCGGCCGGCCGGGGGATTCTCAGCATCGATGTCGGGACCGATCACGCCCTCTGGGCAACCCGCCTTGGCGACATATCGGGCAATCTCACCTTTTCACTGGCGGATGGCAGCATCACCGGCTTCGACGCCTACGCCTTTGCCGATCTCGTCCGCAAGGGCGAGTTCTTTTCACTGTCGCAAGCGAACGAGGCCAGCTTCGACTTCCAGGCTGCGAACATAAAGGCCAGCTTCGCCGACGGAACGGCGCGTCTCGACCGGGCCGATTTCGTCGGCACGTCAGGCAACATGTCGGTGACCGGCGTGATCCCCTATCGCAATGGCAGCCTGGCGCTTGCCGGGACGCTCCAAACCGAAACGCCCAGCAGTAACCAACCGGTTCGCTTCTTCGTCGGCGGCTCTTGGCCGAATGCGGTCATTTCGCCGCTTTCCGTGCTCGTCGCTCCGAAGTAGCCGCCCCTCAGCCGATTGCCGCAAAAGCTGCGCGCTCATCCTTTTCGCGCTGGACTTCCCGCCGCTTGGTGACGATCGACGCGACAACCACCCCCAGGGCGACGATACCGATCAGGATGGTGCAGATCGCATTGATCTCCGGCGTCACGCCAAGGCGTACCTGGCTGTAGATCTTCATCGGCAACGTCGTCGCACCCGGCCCTGTGGTGAAGCTCGAGATGACGAGGTCATCGAGTGACAGCGTGAAGGCCAGGACCCAGCCCGAAAACACTGCCGGCGCGATCACCGGCAGGGTGATGGCGAAGAAGGTCCTGACCGGGGTCGCGCCGAGGTCAAGCGCCGCCTCCTCGATCGACTGGTCGAAGCTCAGGAGGCGCGACTGCACGACGACCGCGACGAAACACATGGTGAAGGTGATGTGGGCAAGCGTGATCGTCCAGAAACCGCGATCGAGCCCGATTGCGACGAACAGCAGGAGCAGCGACAGGCCGGTGATCACCTCCGGCATGACCAGCGGCGCATAGACCATGCCGGAGAAAAGGACGCGTCCGCGGAAGCGCGTGTAGCGCACCAGCGCCAGTGCCGCCAATGTGCCAAGAACCGTCGCGCAAGTTGCCGACAGCAGCGCTACGCGAATGGTCACCCAGGCGGCATCGAGTAGCCCCTGATTGTGCCAAAGCTGGCTGTACCACTTGGTCGAAAAACCGGCCCACACGGTCACCAGCTTCGACTCGTTGAACGAGAAGATCACCAGAAGCACGATCGGCAGGTAGAGAAAGCCGAATCCGAGGACGACCGAGGCGACGTTGAAGCGGGACCATTTTTCCATGGCTCACCTCCCCTCGCCATCGGCCTTGGCCTGGACATTCTGGAAATAGACGATGGGAATGACCAGGATCATAAGCAGGACCGTCGCCACCGCCGACGACACCGGCCAGTCCCGGTTGGCATTGAACTCGTTCCACAACGTCTTGCCGATCATCAATGTCTCCGACCCGCCGAGCAGGTCGGGGATGACGAACTCGCCGACGGCCGGAATGAAGACGAGCAGGCAGCCCGCGACGACGCCCGGCAAGGACAGCGGGAAGGTGACGCGCCAGAAGGCGCTGGTCTGTGTGCAGCCGAGGTCCTGGGCCGCCTCGATCAACGCGTTGTCCATCTTCTCCAGCGCCGAATAGATCGGCAGCACCATGAAGGGAAGGTAGGAGTAGACGATGCCTATATAGATCGCGGTATTGGTGTTGAGGATGATCAGCGGTTGGTCGATGACGCCGATGGTAATCAGGAACTGGTTCAGCAGCCCCTCCGGCTTGAGGATGGCGATCCAGGCATAGACTCTGATCAGGAAGCTCGTCCAGAAAGGCAGGATGACCAACATCAGTAATGTCGGTCGGATCGAACGCGGCGCCTTGGCCATGCCGTAGGCGATCGGGTAGCCGATCAGCAGCGTCAGCAACGTCGAAACGGCCGCGATGGTCAGGCTCGACAGATAGGCATTGAAATAAAGTGCATCCTCGGCCAGCCAGACGTAATTGTCGACGGAGAATTCGCGGGCCTTCTCCAGAATACCGGCGAGCCCACCCGCCAGATCCAGGACCGGCGTATAGGGCGGCATGGCAATCGCCGTCTGCGACAGGGAGATGCGGAAGACGATGAAGAAGGGAACGAGGAAGAAGAACAAGAGCCACGCGTAGGGGACGATGATCACCAGTCGGCTGACGAGGGCTGAGGCAAGTTTCGCCATGGCTTCAATCCTTCAACACCACGCCCGCATCTTCGCCGAACGAGATCCAGACCTGCTGGTCGTAGCCAAGCGGATCCTCGACGGCGCGCACGGCATTGAGCGACGATGCCTTGACGACCTTGCCGTCCTTGAGGCGGACGTGGAAGACGGTCATGTCGCCGAGATAGCCGATGTCCCAGATCTCGCCTTCGGCGGCATTGACCGGTGCGTGGGCGGGCGCCTGGCGGCTAATCCTGATCTTTTCCGGACGAATGGCGACGGCAGCGCTTGCACCGTTCGCGACCTTCTCGGCCGAGCCCATGCGGACCGGAATGCCGCCCGTCGTTTCCACGCGGACAGTGCCCCCTTCGACCGCGGTCACCGTGCCATCGAACAGGTTCACGTCGCCAATGAAGTCGGCAACGAAGCGCGAATTCGGCGCCTCATAGATCTCGGCCGGCGTCGCTACCTGGACGACCTTGCCGTGGCTCATGACGGCGATGCGGTCGGCCATTGTCATCGCTTCTTCCTGATCATGGGTGACGATGACGAAGGTGAGGCCGAGTTCCTGCTGCAGATCCATCAGTTCGAACTGAGTTTCCTCGCGCAACTTCTTGTCGAGCGCGCCGAGCGGCTCGTCGAGCAGCAGCACCTTCGGCCGCTTGGCCAGCGAACGGGCGAGCGCCACGCGCTGCCGCTGACCGCCGGATAGCTGATGCGGCTTGCGCTGGGCGAATTTCTCCAGCTTGACGAGCTTCAGCATCTGCGCCACCCGCTCGGCGATCTCGGGCTTCGGCATGCCGTCCTGCTTCAGCCCGAAGGCGATGTTGGTCTCGACATTCATGTGCGGGAACAGCGCATAGGATTGGAACATCATGTTGACCGGCCGCCGATAGGGCGGGATGCCGGCGAGGTTCTGGCCATCGAGGATGATCTCGCCGGAGGTCGGCTGCTCGAAACCGGCAAGCATGCGCAACAGGGTCGACTTGCCGCAACCGGACGCGCCGAGCAGCGCGAAGAACTCGCGTGTATAGATGTTCAGCGAAAGATCGTCGACGGCGATGAAGTCGCCGAACTTCTTCGTGACGTTTTTGACGGAAATGAAGGGCCTTGAGGCGGGGTCCGCCCATGGTGCGAAGGAACGCCGGATGCTACCGAGAGATTTCATCATTTAACCCCGAATGCGACGATGGGTGCGGCGCCGCCCCCGGTGCCTGACCGTTGCGAGTTGAAACCGCTTCTGCAACCCGCTCTCATGAAATTGCCCGGACTTGGGTCCGGGCAATTTGTTTCGGCTCTCACTGACCGGTGACGATCTTGGTCCAGAGGCGGGTCAGTATCCGCTGCTCCTTGGGCTCGAACGGCGTGACGGTGAAGAGCTTCTGCATCACCGCCTCCGGCGGATAGATGGCCGTGTCTTCGAGCACTTCCTTATCGAGGAACTGTTGCGAGGCCTTGTTGCCGTTGGCGTAGAAAACGTAGTTCGATGCCTTGGCGATGACCTCCGGCTTCATCATGTAGTTGATGAACTCGTGCGCCTCGGCCACATGCGGCGCATCGGCGGGGATCGCCAGCATATCGAACCACATCTGCGCCCCTTGAGCGGGGATCGAATAGTCGACCGTCACGCCGGACTTCGCCTCGGCTGCACGGTCGCGCGCCTGAAAGATGTCGCCGGAGAACCCTACCGCCAGGCAGATGTCACCGTTTGCCAGTGCATTGATATATTCCGACGAGTGGAACTTGCGGATATAGGGGCGGACCTTCAAGAGCAGTTCGGCGGCCTTGTCGAGATCCGCCTGCTGATGGCTGTCGGGATTGAGGCCGAGATAGGCAAGCGCGGAGGGTATGATATCGGTCGGCGAGTCAAGGAGGTGAATGCCGCAATCCTTGAACTTCGCCGCGATCTCGGGATTGAACACGACGTCCCAGTTCGGCTTCTCGTCGCTACCGAGGATTTCCTTCATCTTCTCGACATTGTAGCCGATGCCGGTGGTACCCCACATGTAGTCGACGGCATATTCGTTGCCAGGATCGTACTGGGCGGTACGCTCCATGATGACGTTCCACATGTTCGAGAGATTCGGCAGCTTCGATTTGTCGAGCTTCTGGAACACGCCTGCAGCGATCTGGCGTTGCAAGAAGTAAGCGGTCGGAACCACCACATCATAGCCGGAGCCGCCGGCAAGCAGCTTGGTTTCCAGGATTTCGTTGGAGTCGAAGACGTCATAGACGACCTTGATGCCGGTTTCCTTGGTGAAATCCGCAAGAATGCTGTCGTCGATATAGTCCGACCAGTTATAGACATTGACGACCCGCTCCTGGGCGGAAGCGAGCGTGGCCGATCCCGCCAGCATTGCGGCCGCCAAGGCTGCGACGATGAGTTTGGACATACAACTCCCCTCATTTATCGGTTCGAGACAAGTCGCCCATTTCGCGCGGTCGCGCCCTGTCCGTTGTTCGTTGCCATGCCGAAGTTAGGCATGTTTCTCAATAACCTCAAGCGCTTTCGAATGGGGCAATCCGCCATCCTCAGGTCGGTTGCATTTTCGTAAGCACAAGCAAAATCCGGGGCTTATGCGCCCGTCGCGCTGACTATTGAAAATCGAATACGCTCAAGCCCGTCGCCATCTCGTCGAGACCGAGAGGTCGGGTGACGGGCGGCTCGGCGCGTGCCAGACAGCCCTGGCGCTCGCAGAGGCGGCAGACCGGACCGACGGCGATCGCCGGCAGGCGCGCGGCCCCGTAAACCGTCTCCTGCGCGAAGCCGGCGTCGCAACCGACCAGTAGCGCAGTGCGTCTGACCCGCTCCTGAAAGGCGGCCTGGGGGCCTTCGACCGTGCGGGCGACGGTCAGGAACTCGCCGCCGTCCGGCATTTCCACGCGGTCGACGAGAATCTGCCCCGGCACCGCGAAGGCCGCATGGATGTTGAGCTTCGGGCAGGCGCCGCCGAAACGGGCATGCGGAAAGCCCTGCGCCCCGGCGCGGCGCAGGCGATGACCGGCATTGTCGATCTCCATCAGAAAGAACGAAATGCCGGCGGCGCCGGGCCGCTGCAACGTCGTCAGGCGACTGGCCGCCTGCTCGAACGACACCTGGAAGCGTGCCCTCAGGAGATCGACATCGTATTTCGCCCGCTGGGCAGCGGCATGGAAGGCTGCATAGGGCATCATCAGCGCATGTGCGGCATAGCGTGCGAGCTCGAAGCGGCCTATGCGGCGCGCCTCCGCGGTCGAAAAGGGGATCTGGTCGAGCTCCGCATCGATCGCCTCGTGACAGGCGATCGATGCGACCTCCATGGCAATTTCGAGCGTCTGGTCGAAGGGCGACAGCCGCTCGGAAATGAACAGGCGCATCGAGTGGCGGTCGAAACGGCGGCGGAGATTCGGCATGACGTGAGCCGGCAGCGTCCGGACGACGAGGCCGTGTTCCCGTTTCAGCCAAGCCTTCAGCGCCGCTGCAAGGTCATCGCCAGGCGACAGGCTCGCATGGAACGCCTCCATCGCCTCTTCGATCCGCGCGAAATGGTTCGGCCGCGCCTCAAATGTCTCGCGGACCTCGTCGATTGGCAGCCGCGTGTCGGCAAGCGTCGCCATGTGCCCCTGCCCCGCAAGAAGCTCCGCCAGGTCCTTCAGACGCGACGCCTGTTCGCGATAGGCGCGGTAGAGCTTGACGACGCCGCCCGACACGTTCGGTGCCGCCTCGGTGACCTCGATCAGTTCCTGATCTCCCGGAAGCTCGCCGGCAAGCAAGGGATCGGCAAAGACCTCGCGCAACTGCGCCAGACTGCCGCCCGCCTCGCCCTGCAGTTCGTCGAGGTCGACCTTGTAGACCGAGGCCAACTTGAGCAGCAGCTGCACCGTCAGCGGCCGCTGGTTGCGCTCGATCAGGTTCAGGTAGGACGGCGAGATGCCGAGCGCCTCCGCCATCGCCGTCTGCGTCAGTTGAAGCCCGTTCCGGATTCGTCTGACGCGCGGTCCGGCGAAGATCTTGTTCTCGGCCATTTGTCACTCCCTTTACAGAATTTCCGCCATAGCGCCTTTGACAACATTTACATATTTACTGCTCCGCATTGTCAAACACAAGACAAGGTAACCCCTTTTAGCTTGGCGACGCAGGAATAGACGTGGCTTGTTTATGCACTGCAATGTAAAAACTGTCATATGAACTCATGAGCCGATGCGAGCTAGGACGAAAGTTGTAGAGCTCACGATTTTGACGAGGAGATATGTATGACTGATTTTTACAAACTCGTTCCGAGCGCACCGCAGGGCCGCTTCGACGGCATCGAGCGGCCCTATTCCGCCGCGGACGTGCAGCGGCTCAGGGGCTCGGTCGAGATCCGCTATTCGCTTGCCGAAATGGGCGCGAACCGCCTCTGGAAGCTCATTCACGAAGAAGACTTCGTCAACGCGCTTGGCGCACTCTCGGGCAACCAGGCCATGCAGATGGTTCGCGCCGGCTTGCAGGCGATCTATCTCTCCGGCTGGCAGGTTGCGGCCGACGCCAATACGGCCTCGGCAATGTATCCGGACCAGTCGCTTTACCCGGCCAATGCTGCGCCGGAGCTCGCGAAACGGATCAACCGCACCCTGCAGCGTGCCGACCAGATCGAAACGTCGGAAGGAAGGGGCCTTTCGGTCGAGACATGGTTCGCGCCGATCGTCGCGGACGCTGAAGCCGGTTTCGGAGGGCCGCTCAATGCCTTCGAAATCATGAAGGCCTTTGTCGAAGCGGGTGCAGCGGGCGTCCACTACGAGGACCAGCTCGCCTCGGAAAAGAAGTGCGGCCATCTTGGCGGCAAGGTGCTGATCCCGACCGCCGCGCATATCCGCAACCTGAACGCCGCGCGGCTTGCCGCCGACGTCATGGGCACGCCGACGCTGGTCATCGCCCGCACCGACGCAGAGGCTGCGAAACTCCTGACCTCGGACATCGACGAGCGCGACCAGCCCTTCGTCGACTATGATGCCGGCCGCACGGTGGAAGGCTTCTACCAGGTGAAGAACGGGCTCGAGCCCTGCATTGCCCGCGCAGTCGCCTATGCGCCGCATTGCGATCTCATCTGGTGCGAGACCTCGAAGCCGGACCTCGAGCAGGCGCGCAAATTCGCCGAAGGCGTGCACAAGGTGCACCCGGGCAAGCTGCTCGCCTATAATTGCTCGCCATCGTTCAACTGGAAGAAGAACCTGGACGACGCGACGATCGCCAAGTTCCAGCGCGAGCTCGGCGCCATGGGCTACAAGTTCCAGTTCATCACGCTCGCCGGCTTCCATCAGCTGAACTTCGGCATGTTCGAACTGGCGCGCGGCTACAAGGACCGGCAGATGGCCGCCTATTCGGAGCTGCAGGAAGCGGAGTTCGCTGCCGAGGCGAACGGCTACACGGCGACCAAGCACCAGCGCGAAGTCGGTACCGGCTATTTCGACGCCGTATCGCTGGCGATCACCGGCGGCCAGTCGTCGACGACGGCGATGAAGGAGTCGACCGAACACGATCAGTTCCTGCCGGCGGCACAATGAATGCAAGTCCGGGGCGCGCGACATCCCTGCCCGTTGGGCGCCCCGGAAGCATACTCGAACCGTAAGCGGGGCACGAAATGGTTTCCCCCGCGCCGGCTCTAACCTTTGAAGGAGCACTCCCATGACAGTACAGACACGCGTCAAGGAACGGGCCGAGGAACAGTCATCGGCCATGACCCCGGACCAGCAGGCGGCGATCCGCATGGTTGCCAATGATCTGCATCGCCTCAACCAGTCGGTCATGAAGGCGGTCGAGGCCGGCGTCTCGGTCGAGCTGGTGCGCTCGGCACGCCATCACGGCGGTGACGGCAACTGGGGCGATCTGTTGATCCCCGTCATCGTCACCCAGGGACGGGCGTGATGGCGGCTCTCGCCTCGGCCGCGGCCGCACTCATGCTTGGCGCTGCGCTCTGGCAAGAGATCCGGCATCGGAGGGTTCAAGCCCTTCAGGCTCGGGTTTGCGAGAGACGCCGTCTGCGCTGAGCGACTGAACGGACAGGAGATTCGGCCGGTGCAAAGCCGGCCGAACCCCATTTCATGGTCAGGCGGCGCTCCGCCGCGGCCGCTTACCGGCAAAAAGATCCGCATGGCTGCGCAGCAGCCGTGTCATGCGATCGACGACGGTGCGGATATCCCGCCTGTGGCGGTCTTCATTGTTCATGACGATCCACTGACGATGCCTGAGCGGCCCGATCTCATCGCCCGCCCGCTCCAGTTGCGGATCGAGGTCGCCGACGAAACAGGGCAGCACCGCCTTGCCGGCCCCGGCGCGGGCCAAGTCGAGCAGGGAGCGAGGGCGGCTGACGGTCGCCACGATCCGGCCGGATGCGTTTTCGTGCGGCCAGCGCAGATAGGCCGAAAGGGCGTCCTCTTCGGCGACGGCGACCCAACGATCCGATCCGCCGGGCGCGTTTTTTTGGCGATAGGCGGCATAGGCAACCTCGCCGACCGGCCGCGAGGCGAGATAGGTCTCCTCCGGTTCGAAGGCGCGAATGCCGATGTCGCTCTCCCGGTACGCGAGACTTGCCCGCGCTTCGCCGATCGACAGCGAAATGCCGAACATGTCCCGTTCCGTGCAGATCGCCGGGAAGTTTTCGGCGATCAGCCACGACCCCCACGTGCCCGCCGCAATCCGGACGATCGTGGCGCCCTCCCCCTCCTTCTGCCAGCTCTCGACCTTGCGGGCCGCCGCCTCCATCTCCTGCAACTGCTCGAACAGGAAACGCCCCTCGGCCGTCAGCGCGTAGCCGGTCTGGCTGCGGATGAAGAGGAGGCGCCCGGTGCGCTCCTCGAGTTCCAGCATCCGCCGACCGATCGTGGCGGGGCTCAGCCCTGTCGCCTGCGCTGCCCCGGTCAACCCGCCGCCGCGCGCCACGGTCATGAAACAGCGGTAGATGTCCCAATCCACATTTTTCATAGCTGAAAAACATATGAGGGATTCGACTGTATGTAAAACAGTTTGGGATGCATAAAAGAGGAGATGCCCAAGAGATAAGGAGCATCACATGGATATGATGGCAATGGCCGTGCTGTTCGACATGGCCTCGAGAAACCGCCGCAGGGAAGATCAATTCGAGCCCCGATCGAAAGGCAGAAGGGAAACCTTCGGGGAACACATGCTCGCCGCGCTCTTCCGCAAACCTCGGCCGGCCGAGAGGCGCGACGATTGCGACGGCGTGCCGTGTATCGCGCCTTAGGAGCCCAGCTCAGAACAAACGACAACGCCGCGCACCAGGATGCGCGGCGTTCATTTGGAGTATCACATCGGGAGGAACGTTCCGTCTTCCGCTATGCGGCGCGATAAACCTGGCCGGCTCCACTTTCCGGCTCCAGGCGGAATTGTTCGACCAGCATCATCAGCGTATCGGCCTGGGTCGCCAGCGCACGGCTGGTGGCCGTCGCCTCCTCGACCATCGAGGCGTTCTGCTGGGTCATCTGGTCCATCTGATTGACGGAGCCGTTGACCTCGTGCAAGGCAGTCGCCTGATCGCGGCTTGCGGTGGCGATCATCTCGACATGCTGGCTGACGGTGACGATCTGCGCGCTGATCGAGGCGAGCACCGCCCCGGTCTCCTTGACGAGCAGCGAGCCGGAACTGACCTCGTCGGTCGACTTGTTGATCAGCCCCTTGATTTCCCGCGCCGCCTCGGCCGAACGCTGCGCCAGTTCGCGAACCTCCTGGGCGACGACCGCAAAGCCCTTGCCCGCCTCGCCGGCGCGCGCCGCCTCGATGCCGGCATTCAAGGCAAGGAGGTTGGTCTGGAAGGCGATGTCGTCGATGACTTCGATGATCTGTTCGATCTGGCGCGAAGCATCTTCGATGCGGCCCATAGCGGCGATGGCATTGGCGACCACGGTTGCCGAACTGTCGGCGCTCCGCTTGGTTTCGGAAACCGCCTGGTTCGCCTCGTGGGCGCGTTCCGCAGAGGAGCGCACAGTTGCGGTGATCTGGTCGACAGCGGCGGCCGTCTGCTCGAGCGATGCGGCCTGTGCCTCCGTTCGCTGCGAAAGCGCGTCGGCGGAGTGGTGCATGTTGGCCCCGCCCTGCTGGATCGCCTGGGCATTGCCGCGGATCTGCGCCAGCGTGTCCTGCAGGCGAATGAGCGATCCGTTGAAGTCCTGCCGCAGTTGCTCCAGGCGCCCGTGGAAGGGCACCTCGATCTGCTGGGAGAGATCCCCCTGGGCAAGCCGTCCGAGGCCGGCTGCGAGTTCGCTGACGGCGAGATCGATCTGCCGGTCGAGCTCGCGCTTGTCGGCGTCGTTGCGGGTGCGCTCGACTTCGGCACGGGCGCGCTCTTCCGCGCTTTCGGCCTCGATGCGCACCTTCGAAAGGGCATTCTCCTTGAAGACACCGAGCGCCCGCGCCATGTCGCCGATCTCGTCGCGCCGCGCATCGCCGTCGATCGCCGTATCGAGCATGCCGTCGGCGAGCCGGCGCATGGCCGCGGTGATTTGTCCAATCGGCCGCTTCAGCGTCAGCGTCAGCGCGATCCCCGCAAGCAGCGCAATCACCACGCCGGCCACCGTGGCGGCAACGGAAATCTGGTTGGCTTCCTGCCGCTCCGTGCCGGCGGCGACCTTCTGCTGCTCGGCAAATCCTGTGAGGTCGTTCCAGATCTCGTTGATCGATGCGCCGGCCGCGTTGAATTCCGCCGTCCGTTTGTCGGTGATTTCGACCAGTGCGACACTATCCTTCTTCATCGCATCGATGATCGGCACGACGGCATCCGCCGTTGCATCGAAGAAGCTCACGTCCTTGGCGATGCCGCGCAGAGTCGTGAGGTTGGCCTGAACGGCCAGAATCTTGTCGAGAAGCTTCTGACGGTTCTCCTCGGTCGGATTGCCGAGGAAGGCCGCCGTGGCGATCTGGATTTCGGTGATCGAGACGGAAAGCCTGCGCGTCGCGGTCAGCACGGACTCGGTGCTGGCAATCTTCCCGTCGAGCTCACTAAAGATCTGCGTCGCCTCGCGCATCTTTCCAACGGAGGCAGCCTCCAGTCGGAAGCTGGCATTGCGGAAACGATCGACATATTTCGACAGACCGGCGAGTGTTTCAGGAGCGGCCGGCGACCGGATCAGCGCGCCAATCGCACCGGCGGCCGAATTGACCGTCTCCGCCAGAGATTTTTCGTCCTTGGGCAGCAGGACGAAGATGTCGCGCTGCGTGCGGCTGATCTTCGGGAAGAGGCCCTGCGCGACCTTCAGCTTTTCCTCGACCGTTACGGCCTTGCTGACTTCCGTGGCGAATTCCGTATAGAAGCGGCTGGCACGCAGAAGCTTTTCGGCGTTGCGCAGCATCGTCTTCGCTGCGTTTTCGTCCTTGCGCACGGCGTATTGCAGCGAGTCCGTCTCCCCCTTGACCTTCAACTGTTCGACGGCCAGGCGCTCCAGATTGGCTGTCGTCGCCGCTCGCAATTTCTGTTCGCCCTCATGCAGCGTCCAAAGTCCGTCGATGCGCGCCTCGATGTCGTTCGTCGCGCCGATTGCCGCGGCCAGCTCCGTTTCGCCGCTTGCGCCTGCGACCTGCGCGGCCGTATCAGCCAGGACCTGCTTCTGCGCCGCGATCGTGTCCTGGACTGCCTTGCGGCTCTCCTCAGTGGTCTCGTGCAGGAAGTGGTTCATTCCGGCGTAGACATCCTTGAAGCCGCTCAGCGTCTGCAGGACGCTGTTCGAGATCTCCATGCGGCCTTGCAACAGGCCCGAGGCATAGAGGCCGGTGATGCCGACCGCCGTGATGCTGACGACGAACGGCAGGATGAAGAACAGAACCTTCGTCTGGATCTTGAAGCGGGCAAGAATCCTGTCAATGAGCATGGAAAACACCTTGGCTCCCAGCGCGCGTTTGGCCTCCCCCAATGGCGTCAAGCGTCCGAACAGGACGCTTAGGCACCACCCGATGCGCAAACAGGCTGATGTTTTTCGGAGATCATGCGGCGCGCGCCGCCAATCCGTCGGCAATCATTGCGGGACCGCACCGCTCCGGCGGCGAGGACCTGACGGACTCACGTCTTTCGCATATTGGTTTTGAACGATTAAGAATCCTATAAGCGCGGCGCTCGCCAGGGGGCGCTCTTACTGGAGCGCTCTAAACCAGTGCCGGGGCACGCGCTGGCATCCGCGGCAGGACGCCGGCGAAGTGCTTCCGATCGCGAGGAGGAGAAATCAGAGGGAGGAGAAGATTGCAGAAGCGGCGATCGCGAAAAGCGCAAGGGTCGCGGCGAAAGCGATCAGTTCGCCTTGCGAGCGGCTCTCATCGGCGCGGGCAATGGCAATGGCACGGGGACGGCGGCGTTGCTGGGTCATGGCATCCTGTCCTTACTCCTTGGCAGGACCTTCGGGTCTTGCCATACGCTTCATGGTGCAACCATCCTGCGGCTGGGGAAAGGCCATGAATTGGAAACAGTCTGGTCTCTTTTTTGGGACCGTTCCGCCAGTCCTATGCCGGCTGTGGAAGCCATGCAAAGCAGGTTCGACCATTTCCCTTAAGAATGGCTGAAGACGCAAATCACCATTTTCGCCGGGCGGTTACACGTCTTGACCGGCGGCGAAGCCGGAAGCCCAAGCCCATTGAAAATTGTAGCCGCCGAGCCAGCCGGTAACGTCGACGCATTCGCCGATGAAATAGAGGCCGGGGATGCTCGTCGCTTGCATGCTCCGCGAGTCGAGCGCGCGCGTATCGACCCCGCCGAGGGTCACTTCGGCGGTCCGGTAGCCCTCGGTCCCCGCCGGCTTCAATGTCCAGGCCTGGATGGAAGCCGACAGCGCGTCGATCGCCTTGTCCGAGAGATCGGCAAGCAGGCGCCCGGCGAGCTTTGCCTCCTCGGCAAAGAACTGCGCGAGCCGTCGCGGTAAAATGTCGGCAAGCGCGGTCTGGGCCGCCTGGCGTCCGCTCGTGCGGCGCATGCCCTTGAGGATCGAGGCGATGTCGATATCGGGCATCACTCTCAGGACGATCTCCGCGCCCTCGCGCCAATAGGAGGAGATCTGCAGGATCGCCGGCCCGCTCAAGCCGCGATGGGTGATGAGCACCGCCTCGCGGAAGGCAACCTTGCCGAAGCGGACCTCGGCATCGGCCGCGACCCCGGCAAGGGTGCCGAGCTTGGCAAGCTGAGCCGGATCGAGGGTGAAGGCGACGAGTGCGGGCCGCGTCTCGACGACCGGCAGGCCGAACTGCTCGGCGATCTTATAGGCGAGACCCGTTGCGCCCATCTTGGGGATCGATTTGCCGCCGCTCGCAACCACCAGCGACGCGGCCTCGATCGTCCCGGCGCTGGTGGCGACGCGGAAACCCGAGGCGATCCGTTCGACGGCCGAGATCGCCGTCTCGAGCCGCAGCACCGCGCCTGCCTCCTTCATCTCGGCAAGGAGCATGCGGATTATGTCCTTGGCCGAGTGATCGCAGAAGAGCTGCCCGAGCGTCTTCTCATGCCAGGCGATGCCGTGCCGCTCGACGAGCGACACGAAATCCTGCGGGCGATAGCGGGCAAGCGCCGACTTGCAGAAATGCGGATTGTCGGAAAGGAAGTTTTTCGGGCCCGCATGAATATTGGTGAAGTTGCAGCGGCCGCCGCCCGAAATGCGGATCTTCTCGCCGGGCGCCTTGGCGTGGTCGATGACGACGACTCGGCGGCCGCGCTTTGCCGCCTCGATCGCGCACATCATGCCGGCGGCACCCGCCCCGATGATCACCACATCCTGCTTCTCGACCACGGAAAGCCCTCTTCGCGTTTCCCGCCTTCCTTTCCGGCGAACGGCGAAAAGTCAATCGCGAAGCATCTACAGCGCCGTGTGCGTCCTTTCGGGTGCACAAAGCTCGCTGCGGCACTTCGAGCTGAGGGCGCCTCCGATTTACGGAAACATGCAGTAGCCAATTGGCAAAGGGCGGCTATGATGCGCTATCCGAAGCAGAATCCGGTGATTTATGACTTCCAAGAGAAGTGTTGTCCAACAGACAGCAAAGGTCAGCAAGAGTTCAGGAGTTCCCCTCGCCCTGCATGCGCCCCGAGGCGTCAAGACTTGGAAGGACGCAGTCGACTGGCTGAAGATTCGCGGCATCGAAGATATCGAGTGCATCACGCCCGACCTTGCCGGTGTGCCGCGCGGCAAGATGATGCCGACCTCGAAATTCACGTCCAACACATCGCTGGCGCTGCCTTCGGCGATTTATCGCCACACGATTTCCGGCGAGTATCCGGAGGAGACCGGTCAGTTCCGCTACGATTCCCGCGACAGCGACATCAAGCTGGTGCCGGACCTTTCGACAATTTCCATCGTACCGTGGGAGAGTGACCCTACGGCGCAGGTGATCTGCGACATCGCCGGCTCGCAGGGCGAGCAGATCAGCTATACGCCGCGCAATGTCCTGAAGCGCGTCGTCGACCTCTACCGCCAGAAGGGCTGGAAACCGGTCGTCGCGCCCGAGATCGAATTCTACCTTGTTGCCCAGAACGACGACCCGGACTACCCGCTGCGCCCGCCGAAGGGCCGCTCCGGACGCTCAATTCTCGGCGGCCAGGGTTATTCGATCGCCGGCATCAACGAATTCGACGAACTGATCGACGACATCTATCATTTCTCGGAAAAGCAGGGCCTCGAGATCGACACGCTGATCCACGAAGAGGGGCCGGCGCAACTCGAGATCAACCTCAGGCACGGCGATCCGATCGAACTGGCCGACCAGGTATTCCTGTTCAAGCGCACCATCCGCGAAGCGGCGCTGAAGCACGGCATCTACGCCACTTTCATGGCAAAGCCGATGCAGGGTCAGCCGGGCTCGGCGATGCACATCCATCAGTCGGTCATCGATATCGAGACCGGCCGCAACATCTTCTCCAGCCCGGACGGCTCGCCATCCAAGGAGTTCTTCTCCTTCCTCGGCGGCATGCAGCATTACGTGCCGAAGACGCTGGCGATGATGGCGCCTTACGTGAATTCCTATCGCCGCTTGACGCCGGACATGTCGGCGCCGGTCAATACGGCCTGGGGCTACGACAACCGGACGACCGCGTTCCGTATTCCCGTTTCGGACCCGGTGGCGAGGCGCATCGAGAACCGGCTGCCGAGTTCCGATGCGAACCCCTATCTGGCGCTCGCCGCCTCGCTGGGCTGCGGCTATCTCGGCATCATGGAGGACCTGCAGCCGACGCCACCCTCGGAAGACACGGCCAACGAAGGCGAAATCGATCTGCCGCGCGGCCTGCTCGAAGCCATTTCGCTGCTGGAATCGGCGCCGTCGCTTGCAGAGGTCTTCAGTGCCGAGTTCATCGCCATCTATGCCGGGGTGAAACGCGGCGAGTTCGAGACCTTCATGCAGGTCATCAGCCCGTGGGAACGCGAATTCCTGCTCCTCAACGTCTGATTTGAGGAGCATCCGGATGGCCTGGCAAAGCCCGATCTCGCCTGGAATCTCCTGGTATGAGGCGACCGTCCCGGACAGGCCCGCCTATCCGGCGATGCCGGGCTCGCGCAGGGCCGACGTGGCCATCATCGGCGGCGGCTACACCGGGCTGCAGGCGGCCTGCAATCTTGCGAAAGGCGGCGCCGATGTCACGCTGATCGATGCCTGCCGCTTCGGCGACGGCGCCTCGGGGCGCAACGGCGGGCAATTCGGCACGGGTCAGCGCGCCTGGGCCGACGAAGCGGAAGAGATGCTCGGCCACGAGCGGGCGCAACTGCTTTTCGACATGGCGGAAAACGCCAAGCGCTACGTCCTCGATTTCGCCAGCGAGCACGGGATCGATATCGAGTTCGTACCGGGCCAGCTCTCCGTCGGCCACAAGAAGAGCTTCGAGACCGACTATCGCCGCCATGTCGAGGCGATGGCGGAGCGGTTCGGCTATTCGCATCTTTCCTTCATGGACCGCGAGGAGACCGTAAGCCGGCTTGGCTCGAGCCACTACCACTTCGGCATCCGTGATACCGGCACCGGTCATATCCATCCGATGAAGCTGCTCGTCGGGCTGGCACGGCAGGCAGCCCTCGCCGGGGCAAATCTCTATGAGCAAACGAAGGCCCTGAAGATCGAGAAAAAGGGCGGAGCGGTCGTTATCGAAACGAACCGGCGCACGATCACCGCGGAACGGGCGTTGATCGCCTGTAATGCCTATATCGGCAATCTCGAGCCGGTGACCGCCAGCCACGTCATGCCGATCCGCTCCTTCATCGGCGCGACGCCAGTACTGACGGACCACCCCGAGATTCTTCCGGGTGGCGAATCCGTCGACGACTCGCGTTTCGTGGTGCGCTATTTCCGCAAGACGAAGGATGGCCGGCTGCTGTTCGGCGGGCGCGAAGCCTATACCGCCGACAATCCGCGCGACATTTCCAGCCACATCCGCCGCCAGATCCGCGAGATCTATCCGGCACTCGCCGACGTCGCCATCCCCCATGCCTGGGGCGGCTCGGTCGGCATCACCATGCCGCGCCAGCCCTTCTACCGCGAGGTCATGCCGGGGGTGACGAGCATCGGCGGTTATTCCGGCCACGGCGTCATGCTCGCGAACTATTGCGGCAAGCTCTATGCCGATGTCGCGCTCGGCAGAGCGACGGAACTGGATCTCCTCAACGACTTGAAGATCCCGGCATTCCCCGGCGGGACACGGTTCCGATCCGCCCTGCTCTTCCTCGCGCTGACCTGGTATGCCTTGCGCGATCGGATTTAGAGGCGATGCTTGCCCAAGTCCGGACGACTTGACGTGGTTCAACGATTGGGCGTCATGCTTTAGAAAAGTTGGGCAGATACGATTTTGTTGCGTTGCACCCTAGCGCTTTTAAATCGATTAGATTATACCTGCCCCTGACTTGAACGAGATCGAGACATCCCATGAGTAGCCAGATCATTCCTGTCGAACCGTTTGACTATGTCGTGTTCGGCGGCACCGGCGATCTTGCGGAGCGCAAGCTGTTGCCGGCCCTCTACCACCGGCAGATCGAAGGCCAGTTCACCGAGCCGACGCGTATCATCGGCGCCTCGCGTGCTGCCCTCACCCATGAAGAATATCGCCGCTTCGCCTCCGACGCGCTGAAGGAACACCTGAAGCCCGGCGAATTCGACGAGGCCGAGGTGGAGAAATTCAACTCGCGGCTTTACTACGTCTCCGTCGATGCCAAGTCCGAGCAGGGCTGGGACGATCTCAAGAAACTGCTGGAAGAAGGCAGGGACCGCACCCGCGCCTTCTATCTTGCCGTCGGGCCGGCGATCTTTGGCGATATCTCGGAAAAGATCAGAGATCACAAGCTCATCACCAAGAACACCCGCATCGTCGTCGAAAAGCCGATCGGACGCGATCTCGCTTCGGCGACGGAGCTGAACGACACGATCGGCAAGGTGTTCCGCGAAGAGCAGATCTTCCGCATCGACCACTATCTGGGCAAGGAGACGGTGCAGAACCTGATGGCGCTGCGCTTCGCCAATGCGCTCTATGAGCCGCTGTGGAATTCGGCCCATATCGACCACGTCCAAATCACCGTCGCCGAATCGGTCGGCCTGGAAAACCGCGCCGGCTACTACGACAAGGCCGGCGCCCTGCGCGACATGGTGCAGAACCATATTCTCCAGCTCGTCTGCTTCGTCGCGATGGAAGCGCCTACCTCGATGGACGCGGAAGCCGTGCGCGACGAGAAGCTCAAGGTGCTCAGAGCCCTGAAACCGATCACCGCCGCCAATGTCGAGCAGGTCACGGTTCGGGGTCAATATCGCGCCGGCGCCTCGGCCGGCGGTCCCGTCAAGGGCTACCTGGAAGAGCTCGAAGGCGGCGTTTCCAACACGGAGACCTTCGTCGCGATCAAGGCCGAGATCAGCAATTGGCGCTGGGCCGGCGTGCCGTTCTACATCCGCACCGGCAAACGGATGGCCGGCCGCATGTCGGAGATCGTCATCACCTTCAAGCAGATCCCGCACTCGATCTTCGACAATAGCGCCGGGCGCATCTCGGCCAACCAACTGATGATCCGGCTGCAGCCGAATGAAGGCGTCAAGCAATCGCTGATGATCAAGGACCCCGGACCGGGCGGCATGCGCCTCAGGAACGTGCCCCTGGACATGAGCTTCGCCGAAGCCTTCGGCGTACGCAATGCGGACGCCTATGAACGGCTGCTGCTCGACGTCATCCGCAACAACCAGACACTGTTCGTACGTCGCGACGAGGTGGAGGCCGCCTGGCAATGGATCGATCCGATCCTCAAAGCCTGGGAAACGGCAGGACAGCAGGTGCAGGGCTACACCGCCGGCACCTGGGGCCCGAGCCAGGCGATCGCGCTCATCGAGCGTGACGGCCGCACCTGGAACGACACGATCTAGGACCGGCCGATGAGCGAAACCCTGCACCTGTTCGAAAATGGGGCGGCCCTGGCAGAGGGTCTTGCCGATGCGGTCAGCGCCAGACTCGCCGCCGCCGCCGCGGCGCGCGGCAAGGCGAGCATCGCAGTGTCCGGCGGTTCGACGCCGAAGGCGTTTTTCCGCGCCCTGTCCGAGCGCGACCTCGATTGGGCGAAGGTGACGATCACGCTCGTCGACGAGCGGTTCGTGCCGCCGGAAAGCGACCGCTCCAATCACGCTCTCGTCGGCGCCAACCTGCTACAGGACAAAGCGGCCGCGGCGCGGTTCGTGCCGCTCTATCACGCTGCGCCAACGGCCGAGGCTGCCGCTGCGATCGCCAGCGAGAAGACGGCCGGCATTGCCGCTCCCTTCGACGTCGTCGTGCTCGGCATGGGAACGGACGGGCATACGGCCTCGTTCTTTCCAGGCGGGACGCGGCTTGAGGAGGCGCTTGATGCGTCGACCCCACGCGGCGTGATCACGATGGAGGCCGGCGGGGCCGGCGAAACCCGCCTCACCTTTACTTTCTCGAGCCTTCAGGATGCCGGATATCTGGTCCTGCATATCGAGGGAGAGGGAAAGAAGGAGGTTCTCGACCGCGCAAAGGCTGCGGGCGAGGAGACCAAAATGCCGATCCGTGCCGTGCTGAGGCGGGCGGCATCGCCGCTGCAGATCTACTGGGCGCCGTAACGCGTCCGGACAAGATACAGCAATTCAAAGCATTACAGCGACACGTGCCGCTTGGAAACATTGCCGCTGTGAGCCGTTGACAGGATGAAGATCAAGGAGTCCGAAGACTCCGGAACAGGATGTGCCATGTCCGCCGATTCCCGCATTGCCGCCATTACCGCCCGTATCGTCGAGCGTTCGAAGCCCTATCGGGAGCCCTACCTCGAACGCATTCGCAGCGCCGCGGCAAACGGACCGCACCGCAGCGTGCTCGGCTGCGGCAACCTGGCGCATGGATTTGCCGTCTGTTCCCCCGCCGAGAAGGTGGCGCTCGCCGGCGACCGCGTCCCGAACCTCGGCATCATCACTTCCTATAACGACATGCTCTCGGCGCATCAGCCCTTCGAAACCTATCCGGCGCTGATCCGCGACGCAGCCCGCGAGGCGGGCGGCGTCGCACAGGTCGCCGGCGGCGTGCCGGCCATGTGCGACGGCGTGACCCAGGGCCAGCCGGGCATGGAGCTGTCGCTCTTCTCGCGCGACCTGATCGCCATGGCCGCCGGCATCGGCCTGTCGCACAACATGTTCGATGCGGCCGTCTATCTCGGCGTCTGCGACAAGATCGTCCCGGGCCTGGTGATCGCGGCGCTGACCTTCGGCCATCTGCCCGCCGTCTTCGTTCCCGCCGGACCGATGACCTCGGGTCTGCCGAACGACGAAAAGGCGAAGGTCCGCCAGCTCTTTGCCGAAGGCAAGGTCGGCCGCGACGAACTGCTCGAGGCGGAGTCGAAATCCTATCACGGCCCCGGCACCTGCACCTTCTACGGCACGGCCAACTCCAACCAGATGCTGATGGAGATCATGGGCTTCCACCTGCCGGGCGCCTCCTTCATCAATCCCGGCACGCCGCTTCGCGACGCGCTGACCAAGGAAGCGGCGAAGCGGGCCCTGGCGATCACCGCCATGGGGAACGAGTTCACGCCCGCCGGCGAGATGATCGACGAGCGGTCGATCGTCAACGGCGTCGTCGGCCTGCATGCGACCGGCGGCTCGACCAACCACACCATGCACCTCGTCGCCATGGCGCGCGCCGCCGGCATCGTGCTTACCTGGCAGGACATTTCGGAACTCTCCGACATCGTACCGCTGCTTGCCCGCGTCTATCCGAACGGCCTCGCCGACGTGAACCATTTCCACGCGGCCGGCGGTATGGGCTTCCTGATCAGCCAACTCCTTAAGAAGGGGCTGCTGCACGATGACGTCAGGACCGTCTTCGGTCAGGGGCTCGAAGCCTATGCGATCGACGTGAGACTCGGCGAGAACGGCACCGTCCGGCGCGAGCCGTCCCCCGAGGAAAGCGCCGATCCGAAGGTGCTTTCAACCATCGACGAGCCGTTCCAGCATACCGGCGGCCTAAAGATGCTGACCGGCAATATCGGCAAGGCGGTCATCAAGATCTCCGCCGTCAAGCCGGAGCGCCATGTCATCGAGGCCCCCGCCAAGATCTTCAATGATCAGGCCGAGCTTAATGCCGCCTTCAAGGCGGGAAAGCTCGAAGGCGATTTCATCGCCGTCGTCCGCTTCCAGGGCCCGAAGGCGAACGGCATGCCGGAACTGCACAAGCTGACGACGGTGCTCGGCATCCTGCAGGATCGTGGGCAGAAGGTGGCAATCGTCACCGACGGCCGCATGTCGGGCGCATCGGGCAAGGTGCCGGCGGCCATCCATGTTACGCCGGAAGCCAAGGACGGCGGACCGATCGCCCGCATCCAGGAGGGCGACATCATCCGCATCGACGCGGTCAAGGGGACGATCGAGGTGAAGATCGAGGACATCGCGCTGAAGACGCGCGTGCCGGCACATATCGACCTCTCCGACAACGAGTTCGGCATGGGCCGCGAATTGTTCGCGCCGTTCCGCCAGATCGCCGGTACCGCGGACCATGGAGGGAGCGTCCTGTTTCGCTAGATCACGATGAAGCGGATTTCGCTCTTCCGGGCGGTCATGCCGGCGGATAGGGCCGCGACGGCGGCGTCGCCAGCGTGAGCAGGTTGCCGTCGGGATCACGCACCTGCGCCAGCGTCGAGTAATCGCCCTCAATGTCGTCCCCGAGCATGATCCCCAGGCCCTGCAGCCTGCGGCGCTCGGCCGCGACATCATCGACGACAAGGAACATCACGCCCCTGCCGGCGATCTCGTCGTCGGTTGAAAGCGCCACGCCGCCCTGACCGAAGAGCTCCCACTGCACCAGCGTATCCATCGGCCGATAATCCGGTCCACGCCCAAGCAGCTTCGTATACCAGCCTTCGGCCGCCGCAAGGTCTGCGGTGAGCAATGCGGTGTAGATCTTCTGCAGGTTCATTTGTTCCTCTCCGGGCCAGATTCGGTCTGAACGCCTGCTCGACCGGAAAGGTTCCCGTGACATCTGCAGGCAGGAAGCGGGCGGCCGCTCCTCATCCGCTCTGAGGTGCCGGCGCAGTCACAGCCTATGGCTGCGGCCCGGGTGGCATGTCGTTCCGGCCGCCATAGCGCTCGACGTCGAGCGTGAACACATCGACGCCCTCGACGCACCTGGCATTGAGCGAAACACGGCCGCCTGGATAGCCGCTGCGCATGATCGCGGTGCCGCATGTCGGGCAAAAATGATGGCCCTCGGTGATGCCGCGCCAGATATAGGTCGACATCCGACGCTTTTCGGTGACGAGCCGGATAGCCGCGGCATCCACCTTCCAATGAAGAAAGCCCGAGCGCCGGCAGGTCGAACAGTTGCACTCGACCAGCCGCGAAAGTTCAGCATCGACCTCGATCGCGATTTCGCGGCAGTGACAGGACAGGCGATAGGGTCGTTGCATGGCTGCTCCCTCGCTTCGCCTCATGTGCTCGAGGCTCTGATGGTCAGCGATAGATGTCGAGCGTGCGGTTGCGATGGTTCGGATGGGTACTGTAGACGAAGATCCGGTTCAGGTCGCGGTCGCTCAAGAGCCGCAGGAACCGAGCCTCGACGAGGTTGTTGGCGTGGATCCGCTTCAATAGGCAGCCGATCAGGGGAATGCGGGCGCTCGGAATGTCGAGATAGAAATTCTGTGGCAGCTGAAACTTCGTCACGATGCCGATAACGGCGCTGCTTTTCGACAGCTTGATAATCTCGCAGCGACGCGACGAAAGGTTTTGCATCCCCCTCTCGGTAAATTCGATCCGCGCGTCGTTGCGCGTATCCTCCATCGGGAAGTTCGCTTCCCGATCATACATGAACGACTCTTCCTTGTTGAGAAAGTGCCGGGGCATAACGGGAGCCGCGCCGCTCATAGAACTCACCTTTCCGCATTCCAATTGCGGCCACGCTAATCCGTGAAATTTAACAGAGGGTTTGGCTCAGGCGCGGGTGCGCAAAAAACCCGCTCGGCAGTGCCGGGCGGGTTGGCGCAAAAGAAAATCGGCGCAAAAGAAAAAGTGACGGCTCTAGACGCGATAGCTGCGCCCATCCGCGTCGAAGAGGTGAAGCTTGGCCTTGTCGGCGGTGAACCGCACCTTGTCACCGCGGCCGACCTTGAGGATGCCGGGTATTTTGGCGATGATCGGCTCGTTCTCGACGAGGCCCTCGATATAGAGCAGCGTCACTTCGCCAAGCGCTTCGACGATCGCGATCGTTCCCTCGAAGAGGAAGTCCTGTCCCTCCGTCGCCTGCAGGTCTTCCGGCCGCACGCCGAAGCTCGCCTTCTTGCCCGCTTCCGACGCGTTGGTGAGGATGTCGAGCGTGACGGACTTGCCGCCGGCAAGGGTTACCGTCGTCTGGGCGCCGGTCGCCGTGATCGTCGAGGGAATGACGTTCATGGCCGGCGAGCCGATGAAGCGGGCGACGAAGAGGTTTGCCGGACGCTCGTAGAGTTCGAGCGGCGCACCGACCTGCTCGATATGTCCGAGAGACAGCACCACGATGCGGTCGGCGAGCGTCATCGCCTCTACCTGGTCGTGGGTGACGTAAATCATCGTCGTATCGGCCATCCGCTCGCTGAGCTTGGCGATCTCGATACGGGTGGCGACGCGCAGCGCCGCATCGAGGTTGGAAAGCGGTTCATCGAAGAGGAAGACCTTCGGGTTACGGCAGATCGCCCGACCGATCGCCACCCGCTGGCGTTGCCCGCCGGAAAGCGCCTTGGGGAGTCGGTCGAGATACTTGGTGAGTTGGAGCATCTCCGCGGCCGCGCGAACGCTGCGATCGATCTCCTCCTTCGATTCCTTGGCGATCCGCATGCCGAAGGCCATGTTGTCGTAAACGGTCATATGCGGGTAGAGCGCATAGGACTGGAACACCATGGCGATGCCGCGCTGCGACGGCGGCACCTCGTTGACCCGCTCGCCGTCGATATACATGTCGCCGCCGGTAATCTCCTCGAGTCCGGCGATCATCCTGAGCAGCGTCGATTTCCCGCAGCCGGACGGCCCGACGAAGACGACGAACTCGCCCTGCTTGATGTCGAGATTGATGCCGTGAATGACATCGACCGCCCCGTAGGACTTGCGGATATCTTTTAGCAGCAGACCCGTCATTGCATCCTCCCCTCGGTTTTCTAGGCCAGGCGCGCGAAGAACGCGCCCCAGGCCGGAAGACTGATCTTGTTGTCTCTTATATCAGAGATGAAGCCGTGACCCTCGAGCGGCTCGATCGCGCCTTCCGGCAAATCCGCTGCGGCGGGCTCCTCGCTCATATTGAAGAGGCAGAAGAGCCTCTCGTTGCCATGCGTCCTGATGAAGCCGAGCAGCGGAGCTCGCGTCTCGACGAATTCAATGTCGCCCTTGGCGAAGGCCGGATAGGCCTTCCTGAAATGCAGAAAACGGCGATAGTGCTCGAGCACCGAGGCCGGATCGCCTTCCTGGACGGCAACAGCCTGCGGAAGGTGGGCTTCCGGAATCGGCAGCCACGACTTGGCGCTGCTGAAGCCGCCATCCGGCAGGCTCTCCCACACCATCGGCGTCCGGCAGCCGTCGCGGCCCTTGAAATCGGGCCAGAACTGAATGCCGTAGGGATCCTGAAGGTCCTCGTAGGCAAGTTCCGCTTCCGGCAACGCCAGTTCCTCACCCTGATAGATGCAGACCGAGCCGCGCAGCGACATCAGAAGGCTCGCAAGCAGCTTGGCGTGGCCTACGTGGTCGGCAACGCCGGTGCCCCAGCGGCTGACATGGCGCACGACATCGTGGTTAGCGAAGGCCCAGCAGGCCCAGCCTTCCGGTGCGACCTTCTGGAAATCGCGCAATACCTCGGCAATCCGCTCCGGCGTCAGCGCATCAGGCGCCAGGAACTCGAAGGCGTAGCACATCTGCACCTTGTCGCCGCCCGAGGTGTATTCGCCGGCGATCTCGAGGCCGCGCTGGCTGTCCCCAACCTCGCCGACGGCCGCGATTGCCGGAAATTCCTCCATGACGGCACGGAAGCGCCTCAGGAAGTCTAGGTTCTCCGGCCGGTTCTTGTCGTAGATATGTTCCTGATAATTGTACGGATTGACGGCAGGCGCGGTCGAAGCGTTGCGGCGCGCCGGCGCCAGCGCCGGGTTGTCGCGCAGCTCTCTGTCATGAAAGTAGAAGTTGATGGTATCGAGGCGGAAGCCGTCGACGCCCCGCTCCAGCCAGAAACGCTCGACGGCGAGAAGCGCTTCCTGGACCTGCGCATTGTGCAGGTTGAGATCGGGCTGGGACGTCAGGAAGTTGTGCAGGTAATACTGCAGCCGCGTCGGGTCCCAGGCCCAGGCGGAGCCGCCGAAGATCGACAGCCAGTTGTTCGGCGGCGTGCCATCCGGCTTGGAATCAGCCCAGACATACCAGTCGGCCTTGCCATTGCTGCGGCTGGAGCGGCTCTCGACAAACCAGGGATGCTGGTCGGAGGTGTGCGACAGGACGAGGTCGATCATCACGCGAAGGCCGAGACGATGGGCTTCTGCGATCAACTGATCGAAATCCTTGAGCGTGCCGAAGATCGGGTCGACATCCGTGTAGTTGGAGACATCGTAACCGAAATCGCGCATGGGCGAGGTGAAGAAGGGCGATATCCAGATAGCGTCGGCGCCGAGCGCCGCCACATGCGGCAGCCGGGCGGAAATGCCCTTCAAATCGCCGATGCCATCGCCATTGGTATCCTGGAAGGAGCGCGGATAGATCTGGTAGATCACCGCGCCACGCCACCAGTCCTTGTCGGCTGCGAGAACGGCCTTGCTCGTTTCGGTCATGTTCATGCGATTCTTAAAGTCCTTGTCTTGAAGTGTCAGCCGCCCTTGACCGATCCCGCGAGCAGGCCGCGAACGAGGTAGCGTTGCAGGGTAAAGAAGACGATCAGCGGAACGACGATGGTGATGAAGGCCGAAGCGGTGAGGATTTCCCAGTTGCCGCCGCGTGAGCCGAGGAGATTGACCAGACGCCCGGTCAGCACCAGGTTGTCCTCCCCCGCACCGAGGAAGACGATGGCAACGAGCAGGTCGTTCCAGGTCCAGAGGAACTGGAAGATGGCGAAGGAGGCAAGCGCCGGGAACGACAAGGGCAGGATGATCTTGACGAAGATGTCGAAATCGCTGGCGCCATCGACCCGCGCCGATTCCATGATCTCGCGCGGCAGACCCGCCATGTAGTTGCGCAGGAGATAGATCGCCAGCGGCAGTCCGAAGCCGGTATGGGCGAGCCATATGCCCAGATAGGTCTTGGCCGGAACGCCGAGGAAAGCCCCGACCCCATTATAGAGCTGCAGCAGCGGAATGAGCGACATCTGCAGCGGCACGACGAGCAGGCCAACGACGACTGCGAGCAGGATGGCGCGGCCCGGGAAAGGCATCCAGGCAAGTGCATAGGCAGCAAAGGCCGCGATTAGGATCGGTATGACCGTCGACGGAATCGCGACCGTCAGCGAGTTGAGGAACGACGTGCCGATGCCGGCCGCGCTCAGCACCTCGATGTAGTTGTCGATCGTGAAGCGTGGAGGCGTGGAGGCGGTATAAAAGATGCGCTGGCCGCGCGATCCCTCCATCTTCTTGTCAGAGACGATCTCAAAGCTGCCGTCCGCCTGCACCGTCAGCCTCTCGCCGTCGTTGAGCTCGGCCGTCTCGCCGGGCTTGAACTTCCCCGGTTCGCGGCTGGAAAACCCGAAGGCGGAGACTTGGCCGCCACCTTGCCCTTCAAGCAGATTGCCGGAGATCACGAACCGGCCGTCCCGCTCGACCTGGTTTTCGGCCGAAGGGGCACGCGCCACATCGTTGCGCGACGAGGTCGCGAGCGCCGTCCACCAGCCGGAGACCGCGAGTTGGTCCTTGTCGCGCAGCGAGGAGATCAGCAGGCCGGCGGTCGGCATGGTCCAGAGAACGACCAGCAGCAGGACCGAAAGATGGACAGCCCAGGTGAGCGGGGAGCGCGTCGACGGGTTCATCTCAGTGGCCTCCCGCTTCCTTGGTGGCGTTGCGGATGTTCCAGATCATGATGGGGATGACGAGGATCATGATGACGACGGCGATCGCGGCGCCGCGGCCGAAATCCCCGCCGCCGCGGAACATCCAGTCGAACATCAGGTTGGCGAGTACCTGGCTCTGCCATTGGCCGTTCGTCATCGCGAGCACGATATCGAAGACCTTCAGCACCAGGATGGTGATGGTCGTCCAGACGACCGCGATCGTGCCCCAGATCTGCGGCACCATGATCTTGAAGAAGATTTGCCAGCCATTGGCGCCGTCGATGACGGCCGCCTCGATCGTTTCCTCCGGAATGCCGCGCAACGCCGCGGAGAGGATGACCATGGCAAAGCCTGTCTGGATCCAGACGAGGATGACCATCAGGAAGAAATTGTTCCAGAAAGGCAGGGTGATCCAGGCTTGCGGCGCGGCCCCGAAGGCGACGACGATTGCGTTCAGAAGACCGATCTGATCGGAGCCTTCGGCCCGGTAATCGTAGATGAACTTCCAGATGACCGCCGCGCCGACGAACGAGATCGCCATCGGCATGAAGATCAGCGTCTTGGCGATATTGCCCCACCAGATGCGATCCGTCAGGGCCGCGATGATCAGGCCGAAGAAGGTCGAGAGCGCCGGAACGACCAGCAGCCAGAGGAAATTGTTGAAGATCGACTGGCGGAATTCGCCGTCAGTGATCATCCAGTTGTAGTTGCGCGCGCCGACGAAATTCTGTCCGCCCCTGTCATGGAAGCTCAACCACACCGATTGGACCACCGGATAGATGAGATAGATCGTCAGAGCGAACAAAGCCGGGGCCAGGAACAGCCAGGGCCGGATGGCGTTGGTGATCCGCAGGTTGCGGGAGGCGGCGGCACCCGACAGCCCCTTCGACGGAAAAATCCAATCAAGAATGAGACTGGTGGCCCAGAAGTAGGCCGCGCAAGCCAGGACACCGGCTATCATCGTCAGAATGGCAGCGAGCAGCTGCATGGCACATCCCTCCCCTCAAACGCCTTCGGAACGGACGCTCCAGGCGCATTGCACGACGCGGCTTCCGCTTATTGTTGGGAGGCCCGCCGACGCGGGCCGGTCCGAAAGGGAAGGCGGCGGACGAGGCATGCCGTCCGCCGCCCCAGACTTTACTTGATGGCGTCCCAGGCCTTCTGAACGCCGGCCGCAACATCGGCCGAGGACTTGCCGCCGACGAAATCGACCATGCCGGTCCAGAGGGCGCCGGCGCCGATCTTGCCGGGCATCAGGTCCGAACCGTCGAAGCGGAAGGTCGTGGCATTGAGCAGGATCTCGCCTTGCTTCTTGAGCGGCGGGTTGCCGTAGACGTCGACATTGACGCTCTTATAGGGCGTCAGGAAGCTCGTCTGCGCCATCCAGACCTCGTGCGCGATCGGCGTCTTCAGGAAGTCGATGAAGGCACGCGCAGCCGGCGTATCCTTGGTGATCATCGCAAGCGTGCCTGCGCCGAGCACCGGATTGCCAAGCTCCTTCTTGCTTTCATAGGGCGGCATGTAGAAGAAGTCGGCATCCTCGCCGACCACCGTGCCTTCGGGGAAGAAGGACGGGATGAACGAAGCCTGGTGGTGCAGATAACATTTCGGCGGCGAGGCGAAGAGACCCTTCGGGCTGTCGCGGAAATCGGTGGAGGCGACCGCTGCCGCGCCGCCGTCGACGAACTTGTCGTTTCGCGCGAACCAGCCGAACTCATCGAGCGCGCCGATCACCGCGGGGTCCGTGAAGGGAATTTCGTTCTTGGTCCACTTGTCATAGACCTCGGGTGACTGCGTGCGCAGCATCAGGTCTTCGACCCAGTCGGTCGCCGGCCAGCCGGTCGCGCCGCCCGAGCCGAGACCGATGCACCAGGGCTTCTCGCCGTCGGCGGCAATCTTCTCGGTCAGAGCCTTCAGCTCTTCCATGGTCTTCGGCACTTCGTAGCCGGCGTCTTCGAAGTTTTCCGGCACGTACCAGACGAGCGACTTGACGTCGATCTTGTAGGGGAAGGCGTAGAGCGCCGCAGTGCCGTCCTTGCCGTTATAGGTGGAGAGATCCACCCAGGACTGACCGGCGGCATAATTGTCGAGCAGCCATTGCTTGGTTTCGTCGCCGAGCGGCGTCAGGAGGCCCTTCGCGGCGAGGTCGGCAATGAGACCCGGTTGCGGAAGGATTGCGACATCGGGCGGGCTGCCGGCCTGCGTGTCGATGACGATCTGCTGTTCATAGTTCTCTGAGGAGGAATACTTGACTTCAACCCCCGTCGCCTCGACGAAATAGGCAAAAACGCTCTTGAACAGAGCCTCGTCCTCGCCCCGCCAGGGACCGAAGATCGTCAGCGTCTGGCCCTTCAGGTCATGCCCCTTCTTGAACTCCTCGAAGCTTCCCCAATTGAACTTCGAATCCTCGCCCGGCTTGAACTTCAGGTCGGCGGCGCCGGCGGTCCCTGCAAGCAGAGCGAGCGCAGCGACGCCAATCAGCAATGATCTCTTCACGTTCTGGTCCTCCCCAAAAAGAAACCCGGGCGTCACGCCACGGGTGATCGTCAAGGCGCAACATTCAAAGCGCTTTGAGTTTGCCAACACTCCAATGCCGCCGAGAAAGAGTCAAGGGCTTTCCTCTGGCCGCTCGCATAACGCGAAAATATTGCTTTGCGGTAACGTATTGCGTCGCGAAGGCGCCGTTTTCTGCTTTTTCCTGCACGGATCGGATGATAGAGGACGTAGTTGGGCGCTGGCTGATCTGTCAACAATCCAGGAGATATCCAAAGCGCTTTGGGAGGAATGCGACGATGGCGGTCAATCTCAAGCAGTTGGCGGAGATCCTCGGCCTGTCGCAGACGACGGTCAGTCGGGCCCTCAACGGCTATCCGGAAGTCAATGCGGATACGCGCCAGAGGGTGCTGCAGGCGGTGCGCGAGACCGGCTACCGGCCCAATCGTGCCGCCCAGCGGCTAGCAACGGGAAAGGCCTATTCCATCGGGCTCGTGATGCCGATCGCGCCCGGCATCGACTCCGACATCCATTTCGGCGAATTTCTCGCGGGGCTCGCCGAGGAGGCGCTGAAGCACGATTTCCACTTCGTGCTCAACCCCAGCGCGCCGGATGACGAGGAGGCGACGTTTCGGCGGCTGGCGGCAAGCGGCAATGTCGATGCGGTTTTCCTGGCCTACATGCGCGCCAACGACCCGCGCATTGCCATGCTGAAGGCGCTCTCGATCCCCTTCATGGTCCACGGCCGGTCGATCGGGGGCTCGCGCGACTATCCGTTCCTCGACATCGACAACACGCAGGCGTTCTACGACGCCACCAGGCTTCTTCTGCAGCTCGGCCATCACCGGATCGCGCTGATCAACGGGCCGGAATATCTCGCCTTCTCCATCCGTCGAAAAAAGGGGGTGACGCGGGCGCTCCAGGAGTGGAGTCTTGGCCTCGACGAAGAGCTTGTCCATCACTCGGTGATGGCCGACGAATACGGCTATCGAAGCATGCAGTCCTTTCTTGAACGGCCGGACCCGCCAACCGCGGTTCTTTGCTCCAGTACGGTGCTGGCGCTCGGCGCCGTCCGGGCGATAAACCGGGCGGGGCTCGTCATCGGCAGCGACATCTCGATCATCGCCCATGACGACGTCCTGCCGATGCTGAAGCCGGAGAATTTCAGTGTGCCGCTGACGACCACGCGCTCCTCGCTTCGGGCAGCCGGCGCGCGCATCGCGACGCGGCTGATCAGCGGAATCATCGGCCGCGGCGACTATCCGCAACAGGAGCTCTGGCGCGCCGAACTGATCGTGCGCGCTTCAACCGGGCCCGCGCCCGGGCGGTAGGACGTCAGAACTTCGGCGGCTTGCGGCCGGCCTTGCGGTAGGCAGCGATAATCGTGTTGGCCATCAGCATGGCGATCGTCATCGGCCCGACGCCGCCCGGCACCGGTGTGATGACGCTTGCGACCTTCGCGCATTCTTCGAAGGCGACGTCGCCGACCAGTCTCGTCTTGCCCTCGCCGCGCTCCGGCGCGGGAACGCGGTTGATGCCGACATCGATGACCAGCGCACCGGGCTTCACCCAGTCCGCCCTGACCATTTCCGGGCGGCCGACCGCCGCCACCAGGATATCGGCGTTACGGCACACGGTCGGAAGATCCTTGGTGCGCGAATGTGCCGTCGTGACCGTCGCATTGGCAGCGAGCAGCAGCGCCGACATCGGCTTGCCGAAGAGATTGGAGCGGCCGATGACCACGGCGTTGAGCCCTGAAAGGTCGTCGCCATGGGTGCGGCGCACGAAGACCATGGCGCCGGCAGGGGTACAGGAGACGAGCCCGCCGTCGAGATCGCCGGTCGCGACCTTGCCGGCATTGACGACATGCAGGCCGTCGACATCCTTCTCCGGCAGGATCGATTGGATGATCGGCTCCGATTGAAGATGTTTCGGCAAGGGCAATTGGACGAGAATGCCGTGGATGGACGGATCGGCATTGAGCTCCGCCACCAGCGCCGCCAGTTCCTCCTGCGAGGTCTCCTTGAGCAGCGTGTGCTGGACCGAGAGGAAACCGCATTCCTTGGCCATCCGGCTTTTCGCCGACACATAGGCATGGCTTGCCGGATCGTCGCCGACGATGACCACCGCAAGGCCGGCCCGGACGCCTGCTTCCGTCTCCAGCGTCTTGGTGGCCGATTTCACGGTTTCAATGACCGAAGCGGCAACGGCCTTGCCATCAATCACAGTCGTCACGGCGTATCTCCCGAACTATCCTCGAAGCGCCACACTCTAGCCGGCGCCACTTTGCGCATTTGCCTGCATGCGCCCTATGCTGTTCCAAACGGATAAATGCAAGTGTCCACCAGGATAGCGCCGCGATTCGGCCAGGCGACCGCGGCATTTCCTTGCATCGCTGAGAGACCCCTAAGCTCACATGGCGGGGGCTGAGAGTTCGATCGCATGGAAGGGCCTCACGGGCGATGCACGTCCAAAGGCGCGGGCCTTGTTCTCCACAAGAACCAGCCGAGTACAGTCACGCCGAGACCACGAACGTGGTAGACTCGTATTCTGAATCAGCATCGCTTTACGAAGATTTGCTTATTGCTTGCCTTCAGCTACGCGGATTTCGTCTATGCAACCGACCGGTCAGGACATTTCGATCCACTTCCAGACCGAACTGGAGAATCCGGCGGATATTGAACTCGTCGTCGTGCTTCCGACATTCCGGCGCCCCGACCATCTCATCAAGACGTTGAAAACGATTGTCTCGCAACGGCCGGACGTCGCTTGCGCCACGGTGGTGGTTGAAAACGACCCCGACGCCTCGGCGGGAGCGGAAGCGGCGAAAGCATTCTTTCTCGAACACCGGTCCGACTCGACCGTGATCGTCGCGCATCGGCGGGGGCACAGCCATGCCTGCAATGCCGGCTTGGCGACGGCCCTCGACCTCTATCCGAACCTGCGCGCGTTAGCCGTGATTTACGATGATGCGGTCGCCGCTCCCGAATGGCTCGATGGCCTTATTGCCGTTCAGGAGGGCCACGGGGCGGACATAGTCGGCGGCCCCCAGCTTCCTGTCTTCGAGGATCCGGATGGCCAGAAATGGAAGCATCATCCCATCTTTTCGCCCCATTACGACGCGACCGGGCCGGTGCCGCGGCTTTATTCCGCCGGCAACGTCCTCATCACACGCGCGGTGCTCGATGCCATGCCGCGGCCGTTTCTGAACCCCGCCCTCAATTTCGTCGGCGTCAGCGACGGGGATTTCTTCAATCGATGCAGAGCGAAGGGGTTCTCCTTTGCCTGGGCCGCGGAGGCATGGGTAGCGGAAACTGTTCCGCCAGAGCACACGACGGCGTCCTGGATCCGGGCCCGCAGCCTCGAACAAGGCGCAATCTCCACGCTGCTCGAACATCAGCGCGACGCGACGTTTACGGGTCGCCTGCGAACGCTCGGCAAGTCGATGGCGCTGCTCGCAGCGTCACTGCCGCTTGGCCTCAAGCTATGGGCGAAAACCGGGCTTGCAACCGCAAGCCTCTATCACTTCCATGTGGCGATCGGCCGGCTGACGGCCAGCATAGGCTTTGCTGGCGAACAATTCCGATCTGCCGGAGAGAGCTGAGAACATCCCCTCCAAATGGCCCTAGTCTAATGGCCGCTCGTCGCCTTCACGGCGCCTTCGGGGATCTTGTCGCCGGCGACCTTGCCGTTCCTGTCGACTACCGGCACCGGCTCCTGATAGGGCCTGTTCTCGCCGTTCGCCGCGCGTTTCACGTCGTCCTTGCCCAGATATTCGAGCTGTTCGACAAGGACTTCGGTAACCACTTCGCTCCCGAGCTTTTTGTTGAGACCATCCTTGACGGCGCCCTTGAAGCTCGCCAGGTCGAACGTCCCGGTGTCGGCGAGATTGACGAACTTTGAGCCGACGAGCATGTCGTAGAGCTCGTCGGTGACCACTTGGCGAAGCGGCGCGTGAAGCTTCGCTATCCCTTCCCGCGTCGCGGAAAAGGACAATTTCGCCAGGAAGTAACCTTGGACCGCCCCATCCTCGATCACCGGGATGGTAATGATCTCTCCGGGCACATATTCCTCCGATGCTCGCCGGTCGGCCTCGGCGTCCGAAAGGACTGGTGCCGAGGCGTATTGCATCGAGAAATAGACGGATCCAAGCGTCACGGCGCAGACCCAGACCCCGGTGAGAACGAGCTTCAGCATCAGAAATCGCTATAGCGGAATTGCGCTTCGGTGTAGATGCCGTCCGCGTCGGCATCCTGAGCGGCCGTCTTCAGAAGATCGACGACCGAACGCACGGCCTCGAGATGCGCTTCAACCTTCTGGGCGTTGAGCTTTAGCTTCTGCCTGAGGTGGCGCGTCTGCGACGTGAAAGACGGCGAGATTTCGCCGGGTGCGGCGGCTCGATGCAGCATCGTCAGCTCGTAGAGGCAGCGGCTCTTGTGGGCGTTCGACGTCTTGATGTCGAATTTCGGGTCCAAGCCGATGCGGCTGTTCTCATTGTCGATGATCATCTCCAACCGGCCGAGAACGTTCTGTATCCGCAGATCGTGGGATGCCACAGCTTCCATAAATCAACTCCCAAATTATGCGTTTCAGGGAAGGACGCGAACAGGCGCGCGAACCGTCCCGACCAAATCTATGCCTGGTTCTTCTTCTCGTCGGTGGACAGGAATCCGGAGATCGCCTTGCGTTCGTATTCCTGAACCATGCCGGCGGCGATATTGCTGGTATTGTCGTCAAGCCGCGCGTTGGTCCGTTCGGGCATTTCGCTGCCAGCCATCCGATCGGCGATGCCGATGCCGCCGCCGTCCGCCAGGACGTTTGCAATCTGCTCCGCCATCATGCCTTTCCAGACCTCGCCGGACGTGCCCTTGCCGAAGACATTCTCGCTTTCGCTCGGCAGCATCGACTTGACGAAATTCTGCAGCACCATCGCCTCGAACTTACGGTAGGTCTCCGGCACCTTCTTCGGCTCGACGCGGTTGCTGATGTCGCCGAGGCCTGTTGATCCTTCCGAGGAATTCAGCACCGAAACGGCAGCGGCAAAGCCTTTACCGTTCTCTGCAAGACTCGTGGCTTGAAAGGCCGAGCGATTGGCCTTGAGCCGCGCCTGCGCCTCTTGAACTTCCGCCGGATCGGCCGCGCGGACGACGTCCAGCACCAGATCGCTGGGCGGGGAAATAGCCATGTCAGATCCTCTCGAGGCGGCTGTCAGGCGTCTTGTCACGCGAGGCAGCGCAATCAATGCGAACCGGAGGACTGCTTCGTCGCCCGTCCGGATGACGCACTATCGCCCCTCAACCTTACCGGAAGCTGGCGCGTAACCGGCGACATGCTGGTCGATGAGGTCGAGCACCTGATTGTCGTCCGCCTCGCGGTCTTCCGTCAGGCGCGCCTCCTGCATGCTCTCTTCCAGCCGATCGCCCTTCGCCCGCTCCTTCAGCATGCGCGCCTCATGCACCTGCTGGATGCCGAGCAGCATCTGGTCCTTCTGCACCAATCGCCCGAGTTGTGCTGCATAGTGACCGGAGAAAACGCGATGCATGGGATGGGCCGAGCCCATTGCATCGACAACAACGTCGATCGTCTCGGCGAGCACGCCACGCTGGCGCGTCGTCTCGGCAAGCTCGCTTTCGGCCATCCGTTCGAGATGCCGCTGCACGTCGACCAGCCGCTTCAATTTTTCCGACCGCGCTTTCATCGCATCCGTTCCCTAGCCGCCCTGCATCACCGAGGCGAAGCCATCGGCGAACAGGCGAAGCATCGCCGCTACGCCAAGATAGAACAGGAACAGGCCGCCCATGATGAGGTAGGGCTGGGAGATGAAATAGATCGGAACCTGCGGAGCAAGCCTGTTCACCATGCCGATCGCGACGTTGAAGAGCAGACCGTAAATGATGAAGGGGCTCGCGAGGCGCAGCATGATCAGAAAGGTCTGTCCCAGCGAGTTCGAGAGCGTTATCAGCATGCCCTGCGGATCGAAGCCGATGCCGATCGGCATCGCGCGATAGGACTGCGCGATGGCCTCGAAGATCACGTGGTGGAAGTCGAGCATGAAGAGCAGCATCAGGCCGGCGAAGCTGATCATGCTGGTGAGCTGGTTTTCCGCCGTCTCTTCGAGCACGTCGGTCGCCGGTGGCGAGTTGAAGCCGATCAGCATGGTGATCGCCGTCCCGGCAAATTGCAGACCGAGCACGTAGTAGCGCGCCACGAGGCCGATGACGGCGCCGATGACGGTCTCCGTCGCAATGAGATAGATGTAGGTGTGCCCCTTGCCCGCGACCTCTGGATAGATGTCCGCCCACATGATCGGCAGGATGGCCATGGAGAGGGCGACGGCGATGAACAGGCGCACCTGCATGGGGACGCGCGCGGTCGAAAATCCCGGCATGATCATGATGCAGGCGCCGATCCGGCAGAATGCCGCGAACAGCGCCAGCACCGTGCCCTCGGGATCGGTGATCATGAGAGCGCGCCGATAATCTTGATTTCCAGGCCCTTGGCGAGCTCGACATGGGAGAGCACGGGCAGCGTGGCGAAGAGGCGTTCGATGATCATGCGTACATATGAGCGGGATTCGGGCGAACTTACCAGCACGAAGGGGACGCCACGATCGAGATGTTCACGAATAACCTTCGTCGCCTGCTCGCTGAATTCTTCGAGGTGGCGCGGGTCGATGTCGAATTCGACGATCTCGCCCTTGGCGTCGCGCTTCAGTGCCTGGTGGAAGACCATGTCCCACTTGCTGCCGAGCCTCAGGACGCGCAGGACGCCGTTTTCGGCAAGGTCGCCGCAGAGTTGCTGCGACATGCGCACGCGCACATGCTCGACGATCTGTTCGGTCTTGCGGACATGCGGCGCCAATTCCGCCACGGCTTCGAGAATGAGGTGCAGGTTGCGGATCGAAACGCGCTCGGCGAGCAGCAGTTTGAGGACCGCCTGCAGGCCGGAATAGGACATGTGCGAGGTGCAGATCTCGTCGGCGAGCTTGCGGTATTCCGGATCGAGCCGCTCGATCAGCACCTTCACGTCCTTGTAGGAGAGAAGCTGCGGCAGATTGTTGCGGATCACCTCGCTCAGATGTGTGAGCACGACCGAGACGTTGTCGATCGGGTGGAAGCCTTCGCGCTTCAGGTCTTCCGTAAAGGTCTCCAGAATGGAGAGCGCCGGCATGCCGAAGGCGGGTTCACGGATTTCGTCGCCCGGCACGCTCGGCCGGCGGCCGCCGCCGGTAACGACCAGCACTTCGCCGACGCGCACCGTGTTGGAGGCGATCGTCGTGCCATGAATGCGAATGTGATAGGCCTTGTCCGGAATGGTGATGTCGTCGGAAACCTTGATCTCCGGAACGACGAGCCCGTATTGCAGGGCGAACTTGCGGCGCATCTTGCCGACGCGGAAGGCGAGCTCCTGATGCGCGCCGAGCAGTCGGGTGGAGACCTGCTTGCCGAGCAGGAGCTCGATCTCCGCGGTTTTCAGCACCGATTTGACGGAATCCCTGTCGCTGTCCTTCGTCTGCTGCGCCTTCTCTGCCTCCTGAGCGCGCTTTTCGGCATTGGCGGCTTCGATCTGCCTCGGGATGGCCCACCCCAGGAAGGCCATGCCGCCGCCGAGTACGGCGAAAGGCACGAAGGGCAGGCCGGGCATCACGGAGAGGAGGACGATGAGGCCGGCCGCAACCATCAGCGCCCGCGGGTAACCGCTCAGCTGGCCGACGACGGCTTGGTCGGTCGAGCCGGCGGTGCCGCCGCGTGACACGAGAAGGCCGGCGGCGAGCGAGACAATCAGCGCCGGGATCTGCGAGACGAGGCCGTCGCCGACCGAGAGCTTGACGAAGACATCGGCCGCCTCGCCGATCGGCATGTCGTGGCGCAGATAGCCGATGATGATGCCGCCAAAGACGTTGATCGCCGTGATGATCAGGCCGGCGATCGCATCGCCCCGCACGAATTTCGAGGCACCGTCCATCGCGCCAAAGAAGGAGCTCTCCTCTTCGAGCTCGCGGCGGCGGCGCTGCGCCTCCTTCTCGTCGATCAGGCCGGCCGAGAGGTCGGCATCGATCGACATCTGCTTGCCGGGGATCGCATCGAGGGTGAAGCGGGCGCCGACCTCGGCGATACGCGTCGCACCCTTGGTGATGACGATGAAGTTCACCGTAATGAGGATCAGGAAGACGATCAGACCGATGACGAAGTCGCCGGACATGACGAGGCTCGCAAAGCCCGAGATGACGCCGCCGGCGGCGTCATGCCCCTCATGGCCGTGGGAGAGAATGACGCGCGTCGTGGCGATGTTCAGCGCCAGGCGGGTCATCGTCGAGATCAGCAGGATCGTCGGAAAGGACGAGAAATCGAGCGGCCGCTGGATCCAGAGCGCAACCATCAGGATCAGCACCGAAAAGGCGATGGAGAAGGCCAGCCCGAAATCGATGAGGAAGGGAGGAATGGGCAGGAACAGGATCGACAGGATCATCACGATCCCGAGCGCAAAGCCGACGTCCCGGCTCTTCGGTGCGAGTTTCGGGATGGTCAGCGTCGCCTGTTGTGCCATGTCTCTTCCGTCTCTTCATGAGAGGCGGGCAGCACACCGCGAGAGGCTGCCCCAAACTATGACGGAAGGTCTAGAGACCCAAGCTTGCGCGAAGATGGTATCGGAAAGTCCTCAGAACCCGGACTGGATTCTTGAAAAGACAATATCGGTGAAGATGGAGATCTGTGCACCGACGAACGGCGCCGAGATCGCCGCCGTGACCATCACCGCCAGGATCTTCGGCACAAAGGTCAGCGTCATTTCCTGGACCTGGGTCAGCGCCTGAATGAAAGCGATGACGACGCCGACCACCATGGCAGCCAGAACGGCAGGACCCGAGGCGACGATCACGGTCCAGATCGCGGCCTGCACGATGTCGAGGGCGTCCGCCTCATTCATTCTGGTCCGGTCCTATCTCTGCCGGCTGCGGACAAGCAGCGGCGAACCTTCAGGGGTGATTCTTCAAAGGATTCTCAACAATCAACGGCGCGCGTCAAGCGAGGACCCCGTACGCGGAGCGGGATGAACTGTGTGCGGTTTTCGCCTCTTTCCCGCTCCAACCGGTGAGGACGATCACGTTTCCGAGTCGGACGAGGTGGTCGACACGGTGATGCCGGTCTCGATCGCGATCTCCTTGCCGTCGGTCGTGATCGCGGTCACGCCATCGGAGGTCACCTCGACCTCGGCGACGACGCCGCTCGTCTTGCCGTCGCTGCTGGTGATCGTCTTGCCGATGTAGGTCGAAGCCTGCGTCAGGCTTTCGCTCGCCAGCAAGCTCTCCAGATTGCTGTTCGTCTTGATCGACTGTTCGACCTGCGAGAAGGTCGCAAGCTGCGAGATCTGCTCGGTTGCATCCATCGGATCAGTCGGATCCTGATTTTGCATCTGCGCGATGAGCAGTTTCAGGAAGCTCTGGTAGTTCAGGGTCGCGTCAGCCGCGTCCGTGCCGCTCGTCGACGTCGAACTGGTCGATGTCGTGCTCGTCGATGTGCTCGACGACACACCGCTTACCGCCATGGCGCGATCTCCTTGCGAATCTGGTCGATGGTGGCCGGCGTGATTTCCTGATTGTTCAGGATGCGCTCTTCGACGGGATAGAGGCCGCGGATTGCCTTCAGCGCTTCGAAGGCGCGTCCCTGCGTGACAAGGCCGTCGATGCGCTTCAGTTCCGCCAGCACTTCTTCGTTCTTGAAGCAGGCGAGCAGCATGACGATCGACTTGCGGAACATGGCGGTCGATTGCTCGGCGCCTTCCGGATTGATCAGGATCATCTGGGCGATGAAATAGAGCTGCCGCAACGGTGTCGTGGCGTCTTCCGGCTGCAGCACGTGGTTTTCCAGGAGGAAGGTGACGTCGTTGAGGAATTCGACGGCGACCTTGCGGTCAACGCGAAGCACCGCGCCGTTTACAAAGATCCGTTCGCCCGATTTCAGCGAGATACGCAGTGTGCTCTTCATTTCAGTCCATCCCTGATGATGGTGGTAATATCAATTATGCCCTGGAAGTTGGAGGAGTCGCGTTTGCGGATCTTCTCCGTCTCGTTCAATATCCAGATCCCGATCGAGATCAGGTTGGCCCGCAATTCGTCATTGAGCTGGTTATCCGGGGCGCGCAGATCCTCGATGAAGCGTATCCAGACACGTCGGGTGTAATAGATCGCCTCGATCGCTTCCTTTGAGTATCCCTTCTGCTGTTTTGCTGCTTCCAGGAGCGCGATCGAGCGATTGAGGACTTGCCACTCGCGATCCTTGGAAACGGCTACGCCTTCCTCCATGATCTCGGCGTATGCAAACTGATACATTCAGACATCCTTCATGCTTGTCCTTATCCTCTTGTCATCAGAGGAAATCTATCAAACTCAACTGCTGGATCCGTCCGGTGAGGGTGTAGGATGTCTCCATCTGCGTCAGCAGCGTGTTCATCCGGGTCGACGCATCATAGGTGTCGACGCCCTCGAGATCGGTGATGTGCGTGTTGATGAGCTTGATCTGAACCTCGAGCGAGGTGTTGGCCTTTTCGACGCGCGCTTCGGAGATGCCGAGCGTGCTGCGTTCGGCGGTCAGTCCCGTGATCGCCTGCTCGACATAGCCGAGCGAAGCCTCGCCGATATAGGCACGAACGTCCGATCCGATCTCCTCGTCCATGAGCTCCGAGGAGATGACGCTGGCAAGGGCGAACATCCGGAAACCGGTCGTCGTCGCGTTGGTCGAGCTCTGAACGACTTCGGACGTGCTGATGCGGCTCGTCATGTTCTGGCTCGAGGCCGCGGACCAATCGGTGGCCCACTGCGTATCGTCGGTGTAGAGCGGCTCCAGCGTATTGGTGATGAAATCTTCCATCTGCGCCTGGTCGAAGTCGCTCATGGAAGAGATGCCGTTTGCCGACATGTAGGTCGCCAGCGCATCGTCGAAGGTGGTCTTCGCGGCCGAACCAGACGCCGCGTAATCCTCGAAAGGCTTCACATCGGTGTTGATGCCGGCAAAGAGGAACTCGCCGTTGAAGGAGGTGTTCGCTGACGCGGTGAAAAGCGACATGGCGCTTTCGATCTCGGTCTTCTGGACAGACAACTGGTCGACGGAATCATTGCCCTTGAAGGTGACGAGCGTATTGCGGACCTGCTCGGCCGCCTCCGCCATCGTTCCAAGGGCTTCCTGGGAGGATGCAAGCCTCTGCGTGACGACGGAGTTCGTGTCGACCAGGGTTTCCAATCGAGCAAGCTCGCGCTGCAGGTTGACGGAACGCGCGGTGGAGGAACCAAGCTCGAGGCCGACATCCGCGTGCCGGCCGGTCGAAACCTCCGTCTGAAGCTTCAGCAGTTCCTCCTGGCCCTGCTGAATGGTCAGGCGCATGGCATTCTGCACCGCCAGGTTAGAAACGAAGGATGTCTTCATGATTACCTCACGGCTTCCAGAAGAGACGCCATCATGGCGTCCACGGTACTGATCAACTTGGCAGATGCTTTGTAGGACTGTTCGAGGTCGAGCAGCAGCGAGAGTTCTTCATCGATGCTGACGCCGGTCACATTGCCCAGAGCCTCCTCCGTCCGCGCCAACAGAGCCGTCTTGTTGTCGTCGGCTGTCGAGGCCGCGCTACGGATCTGCTCGAACCAGCCGATCGACGAGGCGGCGAACTCCATGATCGAACTGGTGCTGTCCAGCCCGGCCGCCGCGTCGAAATTGATGTCGCCGTCCATGGCGGTGATGAAGCCATCGAGGAGATCGGTATAGCCGGAATTCGGATCCGTGGCGCCGCCCGGGTTGGAGACAAGGCCGTTGAACCCGCCGTCGCGGAGCAGGAAGGGATCGGCTTGCGCGGCGGCATTGACGCTCAGGCTTGCCGCGATGCCGGGCTCGATCGTGCCGTCCGCGGGAACCGTTCCGTCCGCCCAAGTGAAGAGGCCGGGGCCGCCGTCCTCCTGGAAGAGGCTGACCAGACCGCGGGCCATCTCGTCGAGTTGCGACTGGAACGTCGGAGCGATGTCGTCGCGGAGCTGGAGAAGGCTCGCAAGCTTTCCCTGCGCGGTGGTGTCGGCGCCGGTTCCGGCTGAAAGCGACACGCCATCGACGAAGATTGCGTTGCCGGTGGTCGATGCATCGAAGGCCGAGGTTGCCGTGAACGTCACCTGCCGGGCCTGCGTCTCGAAGAGGACTATGCCGTCGGAGGTGTAGATGACGGTATCGTTGTCCGCCCTGGTAACGGTGGAGATGCCGACGAGCTCCGAAATCTGCTTCAAAAGCTTGTCGCGCTCGTCGAGCGCCGCCGTGGCGTCTGCGCCCGATGCCGTCGCTTGCTTGACCGCATTGTTCGCGGTTTCGAAGCTGGCAAGCAGCGCGTTCAGGTTGTCGACCTCTTCGGCGATCTGCTTGTCGGTATCGAGGCGCAGGTCCTGGACCGCGGTCGCCGTGGTGCTGATCGAGTTGGCGAGGTCCGAAGCGTCCGCGACCACGGTCGCCGCGATCGTCGAGTTGCCCGGCGTCGAGGCGAAGGTCTGCAGGCTGTTGCGGAAAGCGGAGAGATAGGTCGACGGCGCCGTCTCGTAGTCGTTGCCGCCGAGCGCCGATTTCAACAGTTCAAGCCCGGAGAGCAGGCTGCTCTGCGCCGAGGATTGCGAGATGCTCGTGAGGTTCTGCTTGAGCAAAGCCTCGTTCTGCGCCCGATAGATGGAGACGATCTGCGCACCGTCGGACGTGGTGCCCAGCATGGCCATGCGGCGCGAGTAATCCGCGTTGCTCGCATTGGCGACGTTCTTCGACACCGTGGCCGTTTGCGAGGCGGTGGTGCTGAATGCTGATTGCGCAATTGCGATTGCCGAGGACAACGACATGCTGGGACCGTCTTGTTGGAATTACCGCTTCAGATTCACGAGAACTTCGAGCAACTCCGAACCGGTCTGGAAGACCTTGGAGTTTGCCGTGTAGTTGCGCTGCGATTCGATCATCGAGGTCAGTTCGTCGGCGATATCGACGTTGGAGCTTTCAAGCGCGCCGGAAAGAATTTCGCCGAAGCTGCCGGAACCGGCGAAGCCGGTCACGATGACACCGGAATCGACGCCCTGCGAGTAGACGTTGCCGGACTCGGGAACCAGCTTGTCCGGGCTTTGGACATTCGCCAGAGCGATGCGGTAGCGCGGCTCGAGCTCGCCATTCGCGTATTTGATGTAGACGACGCCGTCCGTGTCGATCTGATAGCCGGAAACCTTGCTCGGCGCGTTACCGTCGATGGAGCCGCCATCCGGCGTGAAGGACGTGCCAAGCTGCGTCGTCTCCGAGAAGTCGATAGTGATCGCGTTGAGCTCGGCGCCGGTGCCGCTAATCGGATTAAGCGCCGTGGGGTCCAGCGTTAGTGTCGCCGGCGAAGTGATCAAGGCGCCGGCCGAATCGAAGTCCAGCGTCGCAGTTCCGAGGGAGAGGGCTGACGTCCGGTCGACGATCTCCAGCTCCCACTGATTGTCGGCGACCTTCGTGTAGTTGAAGTCCAGGATTCGCGTGTTGCCCTGCGAGTCATAGACGATCAGCGAAGTGGTCGACACATCGCCGTTCGCGGCCCCGGACGGCAGGTTGGCACCCATCGAACCCGCCGTCGAACCCGCTGCGGTGAGGCCTTCCGAGGCGAGATTGACTTCGGTCAGCCCGTCGAAGCCATTGACGACAACCGTCGGGTCGACGCCGGCCTCGTATTCATAGCCCATCAGGGTGAAGCCGGCCGCGTTGACGAGATTGCCCGCGTCATCCTGGACGAAGGCGCCGGCGCGCGTCAGGTACTCCTGGCCGTTGGCGCCTTGAACGATGAAGAAACCGTCGCCGTCGATCGCCAGGTCGCTTGCCGATGTCGTGTAGGTCGTCGAGCCCTGGTCGGAAATCGAGTAGCGCACGGAGGTCTCCACGCCGCCGGAATTGTAGGAGCCGTTGCTCGAAGGCAGGATCATCGAGGAGAATTCGGTTGATGCGCGCTTGTAGCCGGTGGTGCTGGAGTTCGCAATGTTTTCAGCCACCGTGCTGAGGCGATTGGCCTGGGCGTTCATGCCAGAGACACCCGTTCTCATGGTACCGTAGAGACTCATAGAGGATCCTCGTTTCCTGCTTCAGTGGGAGACTAGAAGTCGGGCCTTGCGTGAACCTGTCTTGGCGCCCCGCCCTTCCGTCGGTCCGGCTCAGCTCCAGTCGATGCAGTAGCCAAGGAAACGCTTGGAATCGATCGGATCGAAGCCAAGCTTCTTGCGCAGCTTCTTGCGCAGCTTGCTGATGTGGCTCTCGACGACGTTCTCTTCGACGTCTTCGTCGAAGATGCCGTAGATCGCATTGAAGATCTGCGACTTCGACACTCGCCGGCCGCGGTTGGCGACCAGGTATTCGAGGATGCGCCGCTCACGACGCGGCAGCGCAAAGACGTCGCCGTTAATCTCCGGGTCTCGGCCATCGGCAAAGACGCGGATCGGCCCGATGTCGGTGTAGTTGGCGATGGCCTTCAGGCGCCGGCGGATCGCCGCGACGCGCGCCAGGATTTCCCGCGGGTGCACGGGCTTGCGGACGACATCGTCGACGCCGCAGTCGAACAGCGCCAGCGTGTTTTCCAGCGACGGCGTTTCGCTCATGGCGATCACCGGCGCCTGGGAGCGGTCGCGGATCGCGCGCGGCAGGCTGAAAGCGCTTTCACCCTGGCCGATCAGGAACGCCTCGACCGCATCGATGTCCGAATCGGCGGCGGTGTTCACCCACTCGCCGAATTCCTTGGGATCAAAGCCGGTCGAAGGAATGCCCTCGCGCCCGAACAGGGATGCGTAGCCATTCTTCACAAGCTCTCTTTCATCAACCACCACGATCATTCGTCCGCCTCCGAATCAGTATGGGTGTCTCGCTGATTGAGAAGTACGAATCCGGGGATTCACGAACAACTAGAGGAAGTTAATGGGAGGTTTTAATAGTTGATTAAGGAATGTGTGCCGATTTGATCTATATCTAGTATGTCCCCGTTAACGATGACACTAAATTGGTGTGGAAAAGTTAACGCATCACAACAATTAGCCCTTGCGATCACAATCTCTCCGCATTGTAGCCACAATGCGACACGGGGGTGAATATCACAACTGATGATTGATTATTGGCAAAACTGCGCCGCGTTCGGCGTCCACTTGCCGTAGCCCGTTGCGACAAGGTTCGCGATGACCCGGCAGACATATTTCTTCTGCGCCGGATCATTGTTCGGCCCGGCATGATAGCGGGCAACCGCCATCGTCCAGCTCTCGTGCCTGGCGCGCAGATTGGAGAGGAAGCGCGCGGCATAGTCGACATTCTTTCGGGGATCAAGCATTTCCCCCGGAGAGCTGAAATGCTCGCCGTGGAAATGATAGTTGACCTGCATGCAGCCGAGATCGATGAGCTTCGCCCCTTGCGCCCGTGCCGCACCGAATCGGCTGAGGACATCCTGGACGCTCGTGCCGAAGTACGCCTTGCCTTCAATGTTCATCGCATAGGGCTGCAGCGATCCCTTGCGGCCGGTCTCCGTCAGGCCGACCGAGTAAAGAATCCCCGTAGGGATGCCGTACTTGGCCGCAGCGGACGCGATCTCGCGTTCACAGATGCCGGCGCTCGCAAGGGCGCTACATGTAGACGTGACCAGTGCGAGCGCGCTCAACGCTGCCAGACGCATCGTCCATTCCATCCTTGCCCCTCCATGTCTCGATCATTGCAGCCTCGCCGCCATTCTGCCGCTGGCGCCCCTGGCCGCCGTCGTCACCGGCCCGTTCGCGGCCGGACTGGCCGAGCTGGCTCTGCGCCTGCGGCTGCGAACCGCTGCCGTTCGAAGCATCGCCGCCGGCATTGAACACGACGTTGACCTGGTCGACCGCGAAGCCCTGGGCGCGCAGGGCCTTAACCATCTCGCCCTGGTCATCGCGCAATTGACGGAACGCCTCGCCCGTTTCCACCTTCAGCTCGACCTGCAGTTCGTCGTCCTTCAGGCGCAGCGTGGCCGTGACCGTGCCGAGTTCGATCGGATGCATCTGGATCTTGAGCGTGTTCAGCGTCTTGCCGGCCTGGCGCAACGCCTCCGACTGCGCCGACACGGCGCTCGACTGGAGCGCCTGCGCCCATTCGCCGTCACCGGCGATCGCACCCGTCACCGACGCGGAGTTATCGTTCATCGCGATTCCGAGATAGCGGCGCGCCTCGAGAACGGTCACGGTTTCCGCCTTGGCGTTCGCCGAAGACCTGCTGTTCTCGACGGCAGTTGCTTCGCCGTCCGGCGAAATGGTCATCGAGACCGCTTGCCCCTTGCCGTCGGCGCGTGCGAAGCGGAAGAGGCGGTCGGACCCGACGTCATCTTGCTGTTCGGTCCGAGAATCGCTGCCCCCGGCAGCAGCGTCCACCGTGACATTGACTATCTCGGCTGCAGCGGCGCGGTCACCCGTCGTAGGTGTTGTCTTGTCGGTGATCTGAATGTCCGTGACCGGCGGCGCGTTGCCGGCGAGCAGCGTCAGAAGGTCGCTGACGGAGCCGTTCGGCGGCGCGGCGGAGCTCGTATCACCCTCCGACGTCGCCCTCGCCTCGACCGTCTCTGTTGCGCCGCTCTCCGCCGGCGCGTGCCCCTTCGGCTTCACGGTGACCGCAGTCCCGTCCGGCTCCCCGGCCTCGTCGCTCTTGACCGATGCCTTGCCCGCCGAACGCTGGCGGTTTCCATCCTCGCGGAGAGCACCGAGTTCGGAGGAGGTCTGGTCTTTCTGGAGCGCCCCTTCCGCCTCGGCCTGTCCGCCGCCTTGCACCGAAGGCGTCGAAAGGCGACCGGCTCCCGTGACGGTGCTCGCCATCAAGACGCCTGCCTGGCCATTGCCGAGCGTGAACTCGGCGGCCGAGGCCTGCGCACCGTCCGCCAAAGAATCGACCGCACCCTGTCCGGGGTCTTGAGCCACAGCTTGGTTCGATGCCTTCTGACGGCCGGCATCGGCGATCGCGCTCTCGAAGGCGCCGGGCTCTCCTGCAGCTTGCTCGTTTCCGCCCTGCCGGGAACCGGATCGGGCACCGATCGCTGCGGCGGGCGCGCGGAACGTCTCTTCAAGTGGCCTCATAGTTCTTCCTCCGCTAGGAGCGCATCGATCTCCTTGATCTTCGAGCGCCCATTGGCCATGAAACCGTCAAGAGCCGGATCGGATGCGGCAGCGGTCTCCGCGCTAACTGGCGGTTCGTCATCCGGGGCTGGCACCGTATCACCCGCCTTGGCAAAGGGACTCATGCCGCTTCCGGTTTCTCCTGTTTCGCCGCCATCGCTCGTGGCGCCAATGTCGACTTCCGGTATAGGCATGGACGCTTGCGCGGGGCTTTCATCCTGCGGTAGTCGCACAACCTCCTCCGCAATCGCCCTGGCCGCCTCCCGGAGGGCACGGTCTCGCGGCGACAGCTTCTCATCCGGAATTGCTGCCAGCGTCTGTGCCGCTGTGAAGACGTCCTCAGACGGCACGGCCGCAAGCCCCTCGTAGAAGCTCGCCAGCAGTTGCGATTGCCCGCCGCCATCCCGGGCAAGCTCTTCGGCTCGACTGGACGCCAACCGCGCCAGCGTCTGGTTGCCGCCGATCGCTGCCCGCCTTGCGACGCGGAGATAGACCTCGCGTTGGCGCGCCTCGTCCATGAAGGCGAGGATTTCCGAAACTTTCTGCTCGACCGCCCCGTCGAAATTCGCCACAGCCAGATCCACGAAGACGTCGGCAAACTGGCTCGCATATGGTGACGTCAGGTAGCGACGCGCATAGGTCAGCGCGTAGCGAAAACCCCTGCCCGGGTCGCCGGCGCGGGCTGCAAGGGATACGGAGCGACGAAGCGCAGCCTCCTCGATGATCGTGCCGGGCGCCGTCAGACGCGCCCAGTCGTAAAATTTCATCGCGGCCACAGGATCCTGCTGCGATGTGGCGTTGCCGAGGATCAGAAACAGGTACGGACCAACGCGGGAGTTCTTGTATTCGGGCGCCGCCTTGGAGAGATTTTCGACGATCAACGGCCCCTTGCCGCGCAGATACTGCCTGAGCGCATCCGTCACCCGCGCATCGAAGTTGCCCTCGACATCCCTGTCAGTCAAATAATCCAGTGTTTCGGGATTGCCGCCGCTCATCACGTAGACGAGCGCCGCATCGACGTTGCGGGGATCGCGAAAGGTCGTTTCCTCGGCGACCCTCAGGCGCTTGTCGATCTCGCCCAGCATGAAGCGCTGCATCTCGATCGCCGAATGATCGCCGAGCACGACGGAATCCTGGACGTATTGCAGCGACCTGACCATCTTGAACGGCGCCAGCTCTTCCGTCTCGCTGGCATGCGCAAGGCCGATCGCGAGCGGAGCCGCAAGAACAGATGTCGCCAGGATGGCGCGCAGCCGCTTCAGCATCTCGCTCAACCCTGCCCCGACTGCAACAGGATTTCGATGCGCCGGTTGGCGGCCGCATAGGGATCGTTCGCCACCTGCAGGCGCCGGTCCGCAAAGCCGCTGATCTGATTGACGCGTTCCTCCTCGAGCCCGCCGCGGACCAGCATGTAATAGGCGCTCTGGGCACGCGCCGCCGACAGCCGCCAGTTGTCATAGGTTCCGTCCTTGAACGGACGACCATCCGTGTGACCACGGATCGCTACGGCCCCCTGGCGTTCGCCGAGCAGCTTGCCGATCTTCTCCATGGCGAGGACGAGTTCTTTCTGAGGAACGGCAGATCCCACCGCAAACATCGGCGCGTCCGTCTGCTCGCTGATCGTAACCAGCAGCCCGCCTTCGGACGGCGTCACCACCAGCCCCTCGAGAAGCCGCCCCGCCTCGCCGCCGATCGCCTTCTCGATCTCGGCCTTCAGGGCTTCGGCAGCCTTCTGCTGCTCCTGTGCCTCTGGTTTTTCGTTGAGCGGCGTCTCGCCTTTGGCGGCCGCATCTGCGGTCCTCGCCAACGTGTCGCTGGGAGGGGCAACCTGGGCAGCGTCGGCCTGCGCGGCATCCTTCACAGCCGCCGCGACTTCGCTCTCCGTCGCATTGCCGGCGTCCTTGACTTCGACCTGCTTGGTCCAGAAATCGGGATCGAACGGATCGCGGTAGGCTTCGCCGCCGTCTGCGCCGGTCGCCGGCCCCGACTGGGCGGCACCGCCCTCGCCCCTCACGCTGATATTGGCCTGCCGACCGACCTCGCGGGCGATTTCGGAGAGGACCGAGTAGGGATTCTCGAAGAAGTCGGCGTCGGAATATTTGGTTTCCTCGCCCGAGGTCGCCGTCAACTGGTCGCCGGTCTTGGCCGAGCCGCCGGATTTCGCCTGCGCGCCATCCGCTTTCGACCGCTGCTGCGTCTCTTCGCCCTGGGCATCCTTGGCAGGATTCTTCAGGCCCTTCTCCGCGGGCTTCTGGTCGGTGAGCTGAACCGGATTGAAATAGGAGGCGATCGCCGCCTTCGTTTCCTCGTTGGCGGCATTGATCAGCCACATGACGAGGAAGAAGGCCATCATCGCCGTCATGAAGTCGGCATAGGCGATCTTCCATCCGCCGCCATGATGGCCGTCGTGCCCGTCTCCGGAACGCTTGACGATGATGATTTCATTCCTGCCATTGTGAGGGCTTTCGTCGCTCATGCCAGAACCTTCCGGACGGTCTCGGACCAGGCCGCCATTCTGGTCACCAGAACCGCTTCGCCCATCTCAACCGTGAGATCGATATCGTCGGTCGCCACGTGCCGGAAAGCCAACATGTCGTCATCCATATACTGTTTCAGGGCTTCGAAGAGCACAGGCGATCCTTTGACAGTGATGGTGAGGCCCTCTCCGGCGCCGATGCCCTGTCTGATCATCGTCGCCAGGTCCTCGACGGCACGCTTGATGAGCGCCTCCTCCATCACCGGCGCAAGCACGCGCGCCGTCTGATCGCCAAGCGCCAGCGCCAGCCGCTCGGTGATCTCAGCGAAGCCGGCAGCGAGTTTCGAAGCGGTTTCTTCCGCCAGGCGATGCTTCACGGCGTCTAGTTCCTCGGCGTGACGCGCCTTGAGTTCGGCGAGCTCCCGCTGATGCTCCAAAGTCAGCTCGGCGGCGGCTTCCGTGCGCCCCTGGACAAAGGCCTCGCGCCGCTCGGCCTCGACGTCGATCTCGGGCATCGTCGGCCTCTGGGGGGACCGATCTGCGGCGGGGAAGTCCGCTTCGAGGTCCGGAAAGTATTTCGGCGTCATCCGCGTGAGTTCGATCTTCGGTGCGCTGAAATCCTTGAGATAGCGGGAGAGCGACGCACTCATCGGCGGTTCCCCCGACGGCTCGCAGCCAATATCGGCGCGTTCCGCCCGACAGGCTGGGGCTGCCGCATGGTCCAGAAATCCAAAGCGCCTGACACGTCTATAATGTCTCCTTCGGTCCTCATCACTCTCGTCAGCGACAGGACCAGCATTCTCGATGCGCATCGGTTCCCGGAGGGCGGACCCGAGGCGGGACCGGTGCAACGACGACCAAGATCATTTTGGCCGACAATCAGCCGAGCAGACTGCGAAAGGAAATTAGCCGGTCAAACTTGTGCGAAAATGAAGGTGTTGGACCGCGCCAGGGCAACAGCGCGGTCCAACCAGTCCCGCCGGATGCCGATGACCGCGGCACGGCGGAAGTGAAACGGTGTACGGAGCATCCGCCTATAGCAGCAGCGAAAGCGGCCCTATTCCTGGAACAGCCTCAGGATGTTTTCGGAGTTGGTATTGGCGATCGACAGCGACTGGATGCCGAGCTGCTGCTGGGTCTGCAGCGCCTTCAATCGAGTCGATTCTTCGTTCATGTCGGCATCCACGAGGCGGCCGACGCCTTTGTCGATCACATCCATCAGGTTGGCGACGAAGTTTTCCTGCATTTCGATGCGGCTGGTGATCGCGCCCAAGGTCGCGGCGGAATCGGTCAACTGGCTGACGAGGTCATCGACGACACTGATCATGTCGTCCAGCTCGCTGTCGGTCGTAGCATCGGAAAGCGCGATCTCCGTGCCGGCAGGAGGGCTACCGGCGTCGATCAGGTAGTATTCGCGGGCCGTTCCTGTGGGGGCCGAGGTAAGTGCATCCGCATCCACCGCCATTGTCAGCAAGCCGCGGCTCGCATCCTGGACGTCGACGAGAATGGACCCCGACGTATCGTAATCGAGCGTCGTCACGGAGACGCTACCGTCGGCGCTGCGGTTGAAGGAGGCAACGATCGATTTCGTGCCGACCGCGGCGCTTGCGTCGTTGTAGAGCCAGTTCTCACCGGAGAAGGATGCCGATTGGGCAGCCGACACCAGCTGGTCCTTGAGCTGCGAGATCTCCTTGTCGATCTTGCTTTTGTCGACGCCCGGCTCGCGTGCCGCCACTAGCTTCGCCTTGACCTCGCTCATCAGGTCGATGACGGTGTCCAGGGCGGCATAGGCGGTATCGACCTTGGCCGCGCCCAAGCCCAAGGCATCCTGCACCGTCGAGAGCGCCGCGTTGTCCGACCGCATCGTCGTCGCAATTGACCAATAGGCGGCGTTGTCCGCGGCGGTCTCGACGCGATAGCCGGAGGACACGCGGCTCTGGGTCTCGTCCAGATTTCTGTTGATCGAACGCAAGGTCTGCAATGCCGCCATCGCGGCAGCGTTGGTCATGATACTGGTCATTGGCTATCGCCCCTGTCGATGGGAGATCGAAGACATTCCGGGCGGGAAACCGGGAGCGATGGTACGGCGTCATGCGCGCTGCCCACCGTTTTGCCCTGAGTGGACAGACCATCGTGCTTAACAAAGCGTTAATGCGAAATGGTTAACAAATGGTTAACGCGGTTAACCGACGATTAAGATGTATGAAGAAAAGCTTGCATTAGCGTGCGGGGGCCGGGAGCTTCGAAAAGACGAAAGGCCGCGCAACGATTGCGCGGCCTGGAAAAGTGATAGCAGGGACTGCAGCCTCAACCGGCTGCCAATCAATCCTACTGGCGGAAGAGCTGGAGGATATTTTCCGAATTGGTGTTGGCGATCGACAGCGACTGGACGGCGAGCTGCTGCTGCGTCTGCAGGGCCTTCAGGCGGGTCGATTCCTCGTTCATGTCGGCATCGACGAGACGGCCGATGCCCGAGTCGATCGAGTCGGTCAGCGCCGCGACGAATTCCTCTTGCAGGCCGATGCGCATCGAGATCGAGCCGAGCTCCGAGGCGGCGCTCGTCATCGCCTGGAGGCCATCTTCGACAAGGGTCAGCGCTTCGGCCATTTCGGTGGTGTCGAAGCCAGTGATATCGAGAGCATAGATGGAAACGCCGATCGTCGCGCCGCCGGTGGTGCCGAGAATGCCGTTGGTATCCACGATGGCGCCAGCGCCGTCACCGCCGAAGAGCAAATTGCCGGTCGCTGTATCGTCGAGCGTGTAGGTGGTCGTCTTCACCGAAACGGTACCATCGGAGGCGCGCACAAAGCCAGAGACCACGCTCTTGACGGCCGCGTCCCCGGCGACCCAGTTTTCGCCGCTGAAGGAGGCTGATTCGGCGATCGACATCAGTTGCTCCTGCAACTGGTCGATTTCTTCCTGGATCTTCGTCTTATCAACACCCTCTTCGGTAGCGGCGACGATCTTCGACTTGATTTCCTGGACGACTTCGATGGCGCTTTCCATCGCCGCATAGGAGGTATCTACCTTGGCGGCACCAAGACCGAGCGCGTCCTGAACGGCGGAAAGCGCCATATTGTCGGAACGCATGGTGGTGGCAATCGACCAATAGGCGGCATTGTCCGCCGCCTCGCCAACGCGCAACCCTGATGAAACACGAGCCTGCGTCGTCTCCATGCTGTCGTCGATCGCGCGGAGGGTCTGAAGCGCGGCCATCGCCGCCGTGTTGGTCAGGATGCTGGTCATGGTCTGTTCGCCCCTCGAATGGCATTAGAATGAAGAAACATTCCGGATCGCCGCCGGGAACGAATGATCGGCGTCATGCCTGTTAACCAGCTGGTCACTTTGGTTAACCCATCGTTTCGATGCGGCCAGCTAACGGGAACATGGTTAACAAACTCTGAAGAGTGGTTAATAAAATTAACAAAACCTAACAATTTCCTTGTGCTGGGGCGCAAATGCGTGAAAGCCGCACCTTTCGCAAGATGCGGCTTTCTGAAGTGGCTTTCAGCAATCTTGAGCGTTTGAGGGATCGTCTGATCCCTAGTCCGACTCTGTCGATTAACGGAAGAGCTGGAGGACGTTTTCCGAGTTGCTGTTGGCGATCGACAGCGACTGGACAGCGAGCTGCTGCTGCGTCTGCAGGGCCTTGAGGCGGGTCGATTCCTCGTTCATATCGGCATCGACGAGGCGGCCAACGCCGGAGTCGATCGAGTCGGACAGCTTCGCGACGAAATCTTCCTGCAGGCCGATGCGCATCGAGATCGAACCGAGCTCTGCAGCAGCGCTGGTCATGGCCGAGAGCGCATCGTCCACGTCCGACAGCACGTCGTTCATGTCCGCCGTCGCGAGTGCGCTGATGTCCAACGAATAGACATCGTAGCCGCCAGCGGAGGCACCGGCGGTGCCAAGGATACCGGTTGCCGTGTCGAGAGCACCGGTGCCGTCGTCGCTGAACAGAAGGTTGCCACCCGACACACCGTCGACCAGCGCATAGCTCGTCGTCTTGACGGAGACGGTGCTGTCGGAGGCGCGGACGAAGCCGGACACGACGGTCACGGTGTTGCCGGCTACGCCGCCGATCCAGTTCTCGCCGCTGAACGAAGCCGATTCGGCGATCGACAGCAGCTGTTCCTGAAGCTGATCGATTTCTTCCTGAACCTTGGCCTTGTCGACGCCTTCTTCAGTTGCCGTAACGACCTTGGCCTTGATTTCCTTCACGACTTCGATGGCCGATTCCATACCGGCGTAAGCGGTGTCGACCTTGGCGGCGCCGAGGCCGAGGGCGTCCTGGACGGCGGAGAGCGCCATGTTGTCCGACCGCATCGTGGTCGCGATCGACCAGTAGGCGGCGTTGTCCGAAGCCTCGCCGACGCGCAGGCCGGAGGAGACACGGCCCTGGGTCGTTTCCATGTTGTTACCGATGCTCCGCAGCGTTTCGAGTGCGGACATGGCGGCAATGTTGGTGAGAATGCTTGTCATTTCTGAGTGCCCCTTAGTGGCTGATTAAGAAGGGACATTCCGGAGTACGCCGGCAAGCGACGGTCAGCATCATGCCTGCTAACCACTTAATTTTGTTGGTTAACCCGCCGTTTCGATGGCCTTAGGAAACAGCAAGATGGTTAAGGAATGCTGAAGCAGGAAAAAAAATGCGAAAAAGCCGCGACCGGGTACGGTCGCGGCTCTTTTCCAGCGGTGCGGCACAGTCAGCCTCCGTGCCGGTTCGCCGATTAGCGGAAGAGCGACAGGATGTTCTGCGAGTCGGAGTTGGCGATCGACAGGGCCTGGATGGCGAGTTGCTGCTGCGTCTGCAGGGCCTTCAGGCGGGTCGACTCCTCGTTCATGTCGGCATCGACGAGGCGGCCGATACCGTTTTCGATCGAGTCGCTGAGTTCGGAAACGAAGTCGGCCTGCAGATCGATGCGGGTCGACATCGAACCGAGCGAAGAGGCGGCGCTGGTCATTGCCGTCAGAGCGTCTTCGACGTCGGAGAGCGCCTCTCCGAGGGCCGTCGCGTCCATCGCAGAAATGTCGAGGCCGTAGACATTGTTGCCGTTGGTGCCGTCAGTGCCGAGGATGCCGGTCGCGGTATCGAGTCCACCTGCACCATCGTCAGCGAAGAGGAGCGTACCATCGGCCGCATCGGTGAGCGCATAGCTGGACGTCTTGATCGAAACCGTGCCGTCCGAAGCACGAACAAAGCCGGTTACGACAGTCTTCGTGGCAGCTTCGCCTGCAATCCAGTTTTCTCCGTTGAAAGAGGCGGATTCGGCAATGCTCAGGAGCTGGTCCTGAAGCTGGTCGATTTCTTCCTGGACCTTTGCGCCGTCGACGCCTTCTTCCGTGGCGGCGACGATCTTCGCCTTGATTTCCTTGACGACATCGATGGCCGCTTCCATACCGGCATAAGCGGTGTCTACCTTGGCGGCGCCCATGCCGAGCGCGTCGGTGACAGATGAAAGGGCTGCGTTGTCAGAACGCATGGTGGTCGCGATCGACCAATAGGCGGCGTTGTCGGAAGCAGAGCCGACGCGCATGCCGGTGGAAATGCGGTTCTGCGTGTCTTCCATGCTGGAGGAAATGGAGCGCAGCGTCTGGAGAGCGGCCGTTGCCGAGCTGTTGGTGAGAATGCTTGCCATACTCGTTGTCCCTTTTACGAAATACTTATGGGGGGACATACCGGGCTGAAAATCGTTACCGGTCACGACGGTCCGGCATCATGCCACTCGGTTCCGTTCAGCTCGTGAAGGACACCAAACCCGTCGTGTGAGGACGAAATTCGCAGCCATTTCTTGCCAACACCTTAACCCGGAGGGCACTCCGGAGGCGACGCGATAACGTGGTGAATCCCGCGTGAAATCCTATGCTTAACGGATTGTTGTGGGGCCGCCGAATGTCTTAACGAGGAACACCCGCAGCAACCTCAGGTGAAGGAGCGCACCAGGCTGCCGACGAGCAGGTTCCAGCCGTCGATCAGCACGAAGAACAGGATCTTGAAGGGCAGCGAGATCGATGTCGGCGGCAGCATCATCATGCCCATGGCCATGGTGATGGTCGAGACGATCAGGTCGATCACCAGGAACGGCAGCATGATCAGGAAGCCGATCTCGAAGCCGCGGCGGATCTCCGAGATCATGAAGGCGGGCACGACGGCGCGGAGATCCACCTTGTCGTCGACGACGACTATCTGGCCCTTTTCCCTGGCGATGTCGATGAAGAGCTGCAGGTCCTTGTCACGCGTGTTGGCGAGCATGAACTCGCGGAACGGCTCCGAGACGCGCGTGAGCGCCTCGGTCTCGGAGAGCTCGTTCTTCAGCAACGGATCGATGCCGTCGCGCCAGGCACGGTCGAAGGTGGGCGCCATCACATAGAAGGTCATGAACAGCGCCAGCGACACCATGATCATGTTCGACGGCGTGGTCGCGAGCCCCATGCCTGAGCGCAGGATGGCAAAGGCGATGACGAAGCGCGGAAAGCTTGTCACCATGATCAGGATGCCGGGCGCCACCGAAAGGACGGTCAACAGCCCGAAGGTGCGGATGATCCACGAGGCGACCGAGCCGTCGACCGGCGTGTTCAGAATATCGGCGGGAAAGCTCTGGGCCCCGGCAATTCCCGACATCGCCATCATGGCGATAATAAATGCAGCAATCCGGAGCATCAGCGAATCATTGGATGACGAAGGTCCTGAACATCACATTGGTTACGCGCCCGTCGGAGCGCAGGTCAACCCGTTCCTGGATGTCATCCCGGAGATATTGAAAGCCGCGCGGCCCCTGAATTTGCTGCAACGACACAGTCTTGAGATAGGCGGCGATGTCCTGGTGGATTTCTTCCGCAAGCGCAACGTCCGGCGCGCCCTTGAACTGCAGCGCGACCTCGAGCCGGACCCAATTCTCCGCCGGATAGGCAAGGTTCGTGGTGATCGGTTCGAGCTGGACGACGCCATTGGCTTCGGTGGCGATCTTGGGAATGTCCTCCTCGCCGGTGGCGTCCGGAGGCACCTCTGCCGCCTCGGTCGTCTGTGCCGGCGGCGGCGCCAGAAGAGCGCCGACAAGCCAGCCGCCGCCGCCGGCGACGAGCGTTAGCACGGCGACGGCGGCAATGGTCATGACCAGCGACGGGGATTTGGATTGCTTGCTGTCGATTTCTTCCATCGTCGTGCCTCTCAGATCGGCGAGATGAGATCCACGATCTGCTGACCATAGGGCGGCTGCTGGACTTCGGTCAGCCGGCCGCGGCCGCCATAGGAGATGCGCGCCTCGGCGATCCGGTCATAGGAGATGATGTTGTCGGCATCGACATCCAGTGGCCGGACGATGCCGGCGACATTGAGGATGCGCAGCTCGTGGTTGACGCGCACTTCCTGGGAGCCGCTGATCAACAGATTGCCGTTTTCCAGAACGCCGGTGACGACGGCGGCAACCAGCAGCCTGAGCTTCTCGGAGCGCTCGGTCTTGCCGTCCCCTTCGGTTTTGGTGTTCGACCCATATTTGAGATTGCCGGACCATTCGAAGTCGCTGGTCTGCGATTCGCCGGCGGCGCCGAGATTGAAGCCGCTGGAATTGGTTCGGCTGCGGTCGGTCTCGTTGTTGAAGGATGCCTTGTCGTCGATCCGGATATCGACCGTCAGTATGTCGCCGACATTGATCGCGCGCGCGTCCTTGAAGAGGGCGGCCTGCTGGTCGTTCCACAGCGAATATCCGGCGGTCATCTGATGCGGCTGCTTCGGATACATGGCGAGCTGCGGCGCCTGGGTGTATTGCAGGCCGCTGCCGATCGGGCTCATCGCCGGCGCCTGGCCGATCTCCTTGAAGGCCTGGTTCTGACATCCCGCAAGGAGGCTCGCGGCCAGAGCGGCCGTAAGTTGCATTCTCATGATGGCTCCTTCGAGGTGTTCGGGTCGCTGGCGCTGGAAATGATGTTCGTGAGCACCGCCGCCTTTTCGTCACTCATTTCGCTGAGGATCAGCGAGGATTGGCGCGGCGGTAGCTTCATGACGATCGCCGCGGCGATCTCCGGACGCACCATCTCGAGCTTGCCGGCGGCGGCGTCGGGCTTCATCGTCTTGTAGATATCGACGAGCCCGAGTTCCGCCTGCTTCAGGAAATCGTTGCGGCGCTTGAGCCAATCCTCGTATTCGGCCCGGCGCTTTTCCAGCGTCGCAATGCGTTTGTCGACGCTCGCCTGCAGGGTTTCGAGGTCCTTGCGCTGCAGGAGGTAGCGCTGGTCGCGCGCCGCATCGGCGATATTGGTGCAGAATTGCTGGACTTCGTTCGCGGCAGCGTTTTCTGCGGGCGGCGCGGTCACGTCCTGCGCGAATGCGCCGGGCATCGCCAGCATCAGCGCGGCACCGGCCGCGGCCATGAGCGTGCGGCGAGACCTGCCGAGTAGATGGTTTAAAATTCCGGTCATTGCAGCACAAGCTCCGCCTGTAGGGCTCCCGCCGTCTTGATGCTCTGCAGGATGGCGATGATTCCGTCCGGCTTGACGCCGATGCTGTTCAGGCCCGCAACAAGCGAACGAAGGCTCGACCCGTTGAGGATTGCGACCGTGCCGCCATCCGACTGCGCCTCGATGGTGGTATTGGGCTCAACGGCCGTCTCGCCGCGCGAGAAGGGCGCCGGCTGCACGACAGTCGGGGTCTCGGTCACCTGCACCGTCAGGGTGCCGTAGCTGACCGCAACTTCGGCAACGCGCACATCCTGGCCGATGACGATCGTGCCGGTCCGCTCGTTGACGACGACGCGCGCCGGGACGTCCGTCTCGACGACGAGGTTTTCGATGTCGGCCATCAGTCGGGCGAGGTCGGCCATCTTCGGCTTCTGGACGAGAACGGACTGCGAATCCAAGGCTTCGGCGATGCGGCCGCCGAACTGGGCGGCCGCAAATTTGTTGATCGCCGCCGCCATGCCGACGGCGGTCGAAAAGTCCGGATTGCGCAATTGCAGCACGAGGTTGAAGCCGTCCTTGAACTTGGACGGCAGCTCGCGCTCGATGATGGCGCCGTTCGGGACGCGGCCGGCCGTGGTCACGCCCTGCGACAGCGTCGCCGCGTCACCCTGAGCACTGAAGCCCGTGACGACGATCGAGCCCTGGGCCACCGCGTAGATCTGCCCGTCGGCGCCCGAGAGCGACGTCATGACGAGCGTGCCGCCGCGCAGCGACGTCGCGTCGCCAAGCGATCCGACGGTGACGTCGACGCGGCTGCCGGGGCTGGCGAAGGGCGGCAGCGTCGCGGTGACCAGGACCGCCGCGACGTTGCGCGTCCGAGACTCGCCGCCCTGCGTCGAAATGCCGAGATTCTGCAGCATGGCGCGAATCGACTGGTCGGTGAACGGCGAGGACCGCAGGCTGTCGCCGGTTCCCTGCAGCCCGACCACCAATCCGTAGCCGATCAGCTGGTTGTCCCGGCCGGCCTGAAGCGAGGCCACGTCCTTAATGCGCGACGCGGCATGGGCGGGCGTCAATGTCGCCGCAAACAGCAAGGCGAAGGTCAGCAACCACTTGGAAACGCGCATCGTCATTTCGCCACCACATGGATCGTGCCGTCGGCCATCACCGTACCGGACACGATGACGCCGCTATCGATATTGCGGGCGCGGATCAGTTCGCCGACCGCCGCGTCCTGCAGCGGCGAGCCGGAAGCGGTGATCGTCAGCCCGCCATTGCTGAAGATCAGCCGAACCGTCGAGCCGCGTTCCACAGCGAATCGGTCGCGCAGCGCCGAGGCGAGGATCACCCGTCCCGGCAGAAGGGTCCGCTTCGTCACCTTGCCCTCGACCTCGTGGAGGGAACCGACGTAGCCGTCGGCGAGATCCGGATTGGTCACGTCGACCACTTCCAACATGCTCGCCTCGATGGTTTCGCCGGGATAGATGGTCTGCTTCGGGATAACGGCGGTCGGCTGCTGTGCGGAAACGAGCGCCGGCGACAGCAAAGCGGCGGCGATCGCGGCAGATGCGAGCGACCGCTTCAAGCGGCCGGAACCGCTTTCGATTGCTGCCGTTTTGGCGGATCGGCGAAACATCATGTTTGCCCCCTCTTTCCGTTACCTGAGGTTCTTGCTCACTGTGGCGGCCATCTCGTCCGCGGCCTGGATGACTTTCGAGTTCATTTCGTAGGCGCGCTGGGCCGAGATCAGATCGGTGATTTCCTTGACCGGATCGACGTTGGAGGATTCCAGATAGCCCTGCTTGACCTGCGCGAAGCCGGGATCCGCCGGCGTGCCGACGATCGGCTCGCCGGATGCCGCCGTCTGCTTGAAGAGGTTTTCGCCCTGCGGCTCCAATCCGGCCTCGTTGACGAAATTGGCGATCGTCAACTGGCCGATTTCCTGGGTCTCCGTCGCGTCGCCAATCCGCACCAGAACCTGGCCGGAAGCGGAGACGGTGATCTCGGTGGCGTCCTGCGGCACGGTGATGCCGGGAACTACCGTGTAGCCGTCGATGGTGACGAGCTGGCCGGTGGCGTTGGTGTTGAAGGCACCCGAGCGGGTATAGACCGTCTCCCCATTTGGCGTTTCGACCTGGAACCAGCCGCGGCCGACAAGCGCCAGGTCCAGATCGTTGCTGGTGTTGACCAGGCTGCCCTGGACATGGAGGTTGCGGACGGCCGCCGTCTGCACGCCGAGACCGACGATCGCGCCTTCCGGAACGATCGCCTGATTGGAGCGGTTCGGCACGCCCTGGGCGCGCTCCGTCTGATAGAGCAGGTCCGAGAATTCCGCGCGCGCCCGCTTGTAGCCGGTCGTGTTGATGTTGGCGATGTTGTTGGCGATGACTTCGAGGTTCAGCTGTTGGGCATTCATGCCCGTGGCGGCGATGGAAAGGGCCTTCATGTCACGTTCCTTCAGATCTGCATGCGGGCGATTTCGAGATAGGCGGTGACCACCTTGTCGCGGATGGCGAGCGCGGTCTGCAGCGACTGCTCCGCACTCATCACCGCATCGACGACCTCACGGGTGTTCGCCTCGCCGCGGATCGCCTGCAACGACACCCCTTCCGCCGATTTCATCGACCGGATGGCGTCCGTGGTCATGTTGCCGAGCATGTCGGCGAAGCTCTGCGATTGCGGAGCGGAAGCTCCGGCACTCGGCAGGGAGAGCGCGGTCGAGGCGACGGGGCTGGTGCCCTCGGCCTCCTTCAGGGTCGAAAACGCGCCGACGGACTGAATTGCATCGATCATTATTGCGAAGCCCTCAACAGGTCGATTGTCTGGGAAATGAGATCGCGGGACTGCTTGATGGTCTGCAGGTTAGCCTCGTAGGCGCGGTTGGATTCGCGCATGTCGGCCATCTCGATCAGCACGTTGACATTCGGCATTTTCACCATGCCCCTCTCATCGGCGGCCGGATTGCCGGGATCGAACTCGATTGTGAATTCCGAATCGTCGGTGCCGAGACGCTGGATCTCCACGAGCGATGCGCCGCTTGCACGATCGACTTCTGCAGCGAAGGAGATCGTCTTGCGGCGATAGGGATCGGCGCCGGGCACGTCGCCGGTGGAGCGGGCATTGGCGATGTTTTCGGAAACGACGCGCAGCCGCGTCGATTCCGCCTGCAGGCCCGAGGCCGAAACCTTGAGTGCCGAGGTCAAAGGATCCATGGTGTTATTTCCGTACCGTCATGAGCATCATCCGGTGAAAGGATTTCACCAGCCCGGAATTGAGTTCGTAGTCGCGCTTGATCTCGCCCGTCTTCATCATTTCCTGCTCGAGCGCGACGGTATTGCCGGACTGCTGGACCGCCACATCGTCGATCATGCTGACGTCGGTCACCTGCGCGGCGTCCGGGCTCTCGGTGAAATGGGCGCGATGGGTCGCCGCCATCTGGATGCCGGTGTTCTGGAGCACGCTTTCGAAGGGCTGGACGTCCTTGGCCTTGTAATGCGGCGTGTTCGCATTGGCGATGTTCCCGGCCACGACATTCTGGCGGACCGTCAGCCATTGGGCCTGGCGCGACGCGAGATCGAAAAGCTGAATCGGATCCATCGACTACTCCTCATGAGATGAGGAGGACCCTAGGCGGGTAATCTTGCGTGGGACTTGTCGAGAGACCGGGATGACGAACCAAGTGCGTCGAATTCTCGTCAGGGCGCTTTGGCGGCGAAGCCGTCGCGCCGCCAATTCCCGCGGCAGGCGCCAGCTCGCCGAGGCATCCTGGCGGCGCGGCCTAGTTAGCCTGGTAGACCTCGCCCTTGGAGGTGATCATCACCCAGCGGCCGTTCCGCTCTTCGAAGGTGGCAAGCCGGCTATTGTCCGGCAGGACCGAACCGATGCGAACGATATACATGCCGGTCGCGTCCTCGATGAGGGCCCGTCCGTTGGCGACGTGCATCAGCTTGAAGCCGGACGGTTCGGGAAAGGGCTGCTCCAGACCGGCTTCCGGCTCGCCCGCGGCCGCGGCCGGTTGATGCTCCAGCCCGGGCACGGTCGCCGTCGTCAGCCGATCGATCGCTGCGGCCGTCTCCTCGTCGACATCGGTCATCGCCAGCGGCGAGACCGACACGACGCCGCGACCGGGGCGCTCAGGCAGATCCCGCGTCGTTCCCTGCCACAGTGGCGGAATCGAGAACTGGTCCTGGTGCAGGAAGGCGTACCACGGGAAGAAGGTCGCAAAGGCAGCCATGGCCAGCCCGATCGCGCCGAGCACCTTGTCGGTCAGCGGCATCTTGGCGTCGCGCCGGCGCTGACGGACGATTTCGTCCGCGTCGTTATCGGTCATTGCTATCCCTTCCCCCGGATGCCCGCGGCGGGCTGGTTGCCCATGGCGGCTGCCTTCAGCGCATTGGCAAGGTCGGTGAAGGCATCGGTGGCGGACCGCTCGCCGGGCGTCTGCTTGAGGACGTCATAGATGACGGGCACCTGTTTGATCGCCATGTCGAGATCGGGGTCGCCGCCGGCGCGGTAGCCGCCGATCAGCCTGAGGTCACGAGTCTCCTCGAAGCGATGGATCAGCGATTTCAGCCGCGCCACGAGCTTTTCCTGGTCCGGCGTCCAGGCCTTTCTTGCCAGGCGCGAGATGGAAGCCAGCGGATCGATCGGCGGATAGCGACCTTCTTCGGCCAGACTGCGGTCGAGGACGATGTGCCCGTCGAGGATGCCGCGCGCCGAATCGGCAACCGGATCATTGTGATTGTCGCCGTCGACCAGGATCGAGATGATCGCGGTGATCGTGCCGGTGCCTTCGGCACCGGGGCCCGCGCGCTCGAGCAGGCGCGGCAATTCCGTGAAGACCGAAGCCGGATAGCCGCGGGCGATCGGCGGCTCGCCGGCCGCCGTCGCCACCTCGCGGATCGCATGGGCAAAACGCGTCACGCTGTCGACGATCAGCAGAACGTTGTCGCCCTTGTCACGATAGTGCTCGGCGATCGTCACTGCCGTCAGCGGCGCCATTTTCCTGAGCATCGGGCTCTCGTCGCTGGTGGCGACGACGGCAACCGACTTGGCGAGATTGTCGCCGAGCGTATCCTCGATGAATTCACGCACTTCGCGGCCGCGTTCGCCGACCAGCGCAATCACCACCTTGTCGAAGGCGTCGGCGCGCGCAAGCATCGAAAGCAGCGTCGACTTGCCGACGCCGGAGCCGGCAAAAATGCCGAGGCGCTGCCCGAGGCAGAGCGGCGAAAAGATGTCGACGGCGCGCACGCCCGTCTTGAAACCCTGTTCGACGCGTCTGCGGGTCATCGACGGCGGGGCGGTGTTGGAGATCGGACGGCGGATGTCGCCCTGCATGAGGGGACCGCGGCCGTCTATCGGGTCGGCCAGCGCGTTGATCGTGCGGCCGCACCAATTGTCCGTCGGCGCGATACGGAAGGCGCCCTTGCGGATGACGGTATCGTGGATGCCGATCGGATCGCCGGGCTCGATCGGGCAGACGACGACCCGCTCCGGTTCGACGCGGACGACCTCGCCGAGATGGGTGCCGGTCGCGCTCTTATGCGCCACGAAATCCCCGAGCCGCACATGGCGAGACAGGCCGGTGACGGTATAGTGCCCCGGCGAGATCGTCTGGACATGGCCGCCTGGGGCGATCGAAAAGTCGGGATTGGCATAACGCTCGACCAGGCCGGCGAGCGCCGCCAGCGAGGTCGAAGCCGGAAGGATGTCAGAGCCTTGGCGTTCCATGCAGATTTCCGTCGCGATCGACCCAGGTCATTGTTTGTGTGCGTCTGGTTATCCCAAAACCGCTGGCACGCTTTTGGGCGACGCGCACTAGCGCTCGCCGCCGAGCGTCTTGATCGCTTCTTCAAGCGATCCTTCGCTGTCGCGCATCAAAGCCGTGATATTGTCGAAGGCGCGCGTCACCGTGATGAGCTGCGTCATTTCCTGGACGGCATTGACGTTCGATTCTTCGAGGAAGCCCTGCATCACGCCGACATCGAAGCGGTCGACGACGGGCTCCGGCTGGGCGGCGGGCATGACGGCACTGTTGTCATAGCGCACGAAGCCGCTCGAGAAATCCGCCTCATAGAGGCCGAGCAGCGCGACCTGGACACCGTTCTGGTGGATGGCGCCGTCGGCGCCGACGGTGATCTCGCCAGCCCCGCCGTTCAGCTGGATCGGCGCACCGCCGGCATCGAGCACCGGATATCCCTTGATGGTCACCAACTCGCCGGTCTCGGTCAGGGTGAAGCGACCGTCGCGGGTGAGCGCCGGTCCGCCCGGCGTGTCGATCGAGAACCAGGCGTTCCCCTTGACGGCGAAGTCGAGGGCAGAACCGGTCCTCGCTAAGGCCCCGTTATTGGTGCTCAGATATTCCTCGCCCTCGGACACGTAAGAGACCCGGTTCGGCTTCGTGTCGCCAAGCACCTGGTCGAACTTTACTTCCGTTGCGCGAAAGCCGACCGTATTGGCATTCGCGATGTTGTCGGCAAGCGTATTCAAGCGCTTCTCGAGCGCCATCTGCGACGAAAGCGCGACATAGAGACCGGTCTGCACGTCAGGCTCCCCCGAGTTTCAGATTGTTGATGGAAAGGAGCAGGTCGGGGGAAATTCCGTAGCCGCTCGAAGAACCGAAAACCGCAAGCGGATCGTAGCTGTCGGAAGAATTGTTGATTTCCCAAAGGGCGGTGAAGCGATCGATGAAGGCCGCGAGCTTTACGGGATCCTGGAAATCCTTGAGGTCTATCGCTTCCTCGTAGGCCTTGGCCTGCCGGTCGACGTCGGCTGCGGCAAATTCCTCGGGCAGTTGCAGCGCGGTCCGCACGACCTGCGCCAGCGCCTCGTCGGCAATGATCTCGTAACCGCTGGTGATCAAGGGCGCCATGCGCTCGAAATAGAGCGCCAGCCTGACACCGGTATTCTCCTCGCCGGCATTCTGCTCCAGCCTCTGGCGCGTGTATTTGTCGACGACGCCCTTTTGCGCACGCTCGAACGAGGTGGCCGTATCGCCATGCCGGGCGAAGTTCAGCGATTCGACCAGGGCCTTGTAGCGGCTGTCGGCCAGCTTGTTGGCAAAGGCGTCGTCGCTGTCGATACCCTCGGTAAGCACCTTGCGCATGAAGGCTTTTGCGTAGGCCATGTCCTCGATACCATGGGCCTTCATCGCGTAGTCATAGAGCCGGCTGTCTGCAAAGAACTCGTCAAGCGTTTTGATGCTGCCTATCTTGGAAAGGTAATATTTCGTCTCCCGCGCCACGTCCGGCTGATCGGAGACGCGCTCCAGCGACCTGGTGAGGTCGGCGGTTATCAGCTTGTAGCTCGTGTAGGTCGTGGTCACGATCGCTCGCCCTGTCCGGAATAGCGGTCCGGCGCCATGGCCCGACCTTGACAAATCCTGACCTTGTTGGCTTGCGCGAACCTGTTCGGCGCGCCGGTTTCGAGCAGACTTCAACGGCCAGCCTCACGCAAGGATGAAATCCTATTCCATGGAGGAAAATCACGATCGCGACAGGTATCGACAATGAACATCATCATCGGGCTTCTTGTGACTTTCGGCTGTATCCTCGGCGGATACCTCGCCATGGGCGGCCATCTGGAAGTCCTCAACCAGCCCTTCGAATTGTTGATCATCGGCGGGGCCGGCATCGGCGGCTTCATCATGGCCAACTCGATGAAAGTGGTGAAAGATACCGGCAAAGCGCTCGGCGAAGCGTTCAGGCACAAGGTGCCGAAGGAGCGCCATTACCTCGACACGCTCGGCGTCCTCTACAGCCTGATGCGCGACCTTAGAACCAAGTCGCGCAACGAGATCGAAGCCCATATCGACAATCCCGAGGAATCGCCGATCTTCCAATCCGCGCCGACCGTCCTGCAGAACAAGGAACTGACGGCGTTCATCTGCGACTATGTGCGGCTCATCATCATCGGCAACGCGCGCTCGCACGAGATCGAAGCGCTGATGGATGAAGAGATCCATACGATCACCCACGACAAGATGAAGTGCTATCACTCCCTGACGACCATGGGCGACGCGCTGCCGGCGATCGGCATCGTCGCGGCGGTTCTCGGGGTGATCAAGGCGATGGGCGCGATCAGCGAAGCGCCGGAAGTGCTGGGCGCGAAGATCGCCGCCGCGCTCGTCGGAACGCTGCTCGGCGTGTTTCTCTCCTACTCGATCGTCGGTCCGCTGGTCGCAAACATCAAATCGGTCCGCGAGAAGCAGAACCGGCTCTACGTCATCGTCAAGCAGACACTGCTTGCCTACATGAACGGCTCGGTTCCCCAGGTCGCGCTCGAATATGGCCGCAAGACGATCTCCGCCTATGAGCGTCCGTCCATCGATGCGGTCGAGCAGGAGATGATGAATCCGGGCGGCGGTAGCGAAAGCAAGGCGGCTTGACACCATGAACCCGAGCACCGCATCGAACGTCCACGCTTTCGACAAGAGACTGCTGGCGCGCATGACCGGCGCGCTCGGCGACGACAAGACCATCGGCCGCACGACTCTGGAGCTCGGCCATGTCTTCAGCGAACTCCTCCCCGATATGCTCAAGCAGGAGACGGGCCACGACATCGCGATCGGCTATGCCGGGTTCAATATGGGGTTGAGGAATGAGCTCATCGCCGACCTCGGAGAAGCGGTTCTGCTCAGTGACGTTTCGCTCCGCAACTGGTGCGCCGAATTTCAGATCGGCTGCGACAGTCCCGTTCTCATCGCTCTCGTCGAAGCCCTGCTCGGCGCCGAGCCCACCGACATCGAGGAGCCGCTGCCACGCGCGCTCTCCAAGATCGAGATCGATGTGGCGATGCCGGTGTTCGAGAGGATCGCCGAGGTCGTCCGCATGGCGGTAAACGCCCCCGGCGGTTTCGAGCCGCTGGTGGGCCGGCCGTACAACGGGGCGGAGCGCCTGCCGCCCGACCCTGCGCTGGAGGACGTCTACGCCGCCTCGATCGACATGACCTTCGGGCTCGGGCCGGTGCTTTCCACCTTCTCGGTGATCATTCCGCAAAGCGTATTGCTCAAGAGCCAGATCGTTCTGCCGAGGAGCGCCGGACAGAACGAAAACATGAAGACCGGTTGGACCGAGCAACTCGAGGAGCAGATTCGCCGCTCGGCCGTCACGCTCGAGGCGCGCATTCAGCTGGAGAGCCTGACGCTCGAGACGATCAGCCGACTGCAACCGGGAGACGTGATCCCCTTTCACGACGGCCAGGACGTGCGGGTCGAGGTGAACGCCAACGGGCGCGATCTCTACGTCTGCGAATTCGGCCGGTCCGGTTCGAGATACACGGTTCGCATCAAGGATACGCACGGTTCCGAGCAGGATATCCTTCGTCACATCATGAGTTAAACCGTCACCTCGCATCGCAGAATGCCTGAGGCAAGCTTCAACTGGAATAATCCGCACATGGTACGCAAGAAAGCAGCATCCATCGAAGAACAGACCGCATTCGCGGGAGACGCCGAGCTCGACCAGGCGATCGACGATCTGCGCGGCGTTCTCAAGCAGGACGGCGCAGCAACGGATTTCGGTGCCGAGTTCGGTGCCGCCGAGCCGTTCGGCCAGGCTGCGGATTTCGGCGCCGATCTCGGTGCCGGCGGCTTCGGCGGCGATTTCGGTGACGCGTCCCTGGGCGACGGCCTCGATGTGGGCGCCGGCTTTGCCGGCAGCGATTTCGGCGGCGACGATTTCGGTGCCGCGATGTCCGGCGTCGAAAGTGCGCCGGGCAGCGGCATGGCGGCAAACATGGACCTGATCATGGACATCCCGATCGATGTCCAGATCGTGCTCGGCACGAGCCGGATGCAGGTCTCCGGTCTCATGGGACTGACCGAAGGCGCAACGATCGCGCTCGACCGCAGGATCGGCGAGCCGGTCGAGATCATGGTCAACGGCCGGGTGATCGGCCGCGGCGAGATTACCGTACTTGAGGGCGATGTGACCCGGTTCGGCGTCAAGCTCATCGAGATAAAGGGCAGCAGGAAATAGGCCCGATGATCGGGCGAGGGATGAATCCATGATGGATTTCGAAAGTTTCGAAGCGCAGGCACTGGCAAGACCGCTCAGTCAGACGGAAAAGGCCGCAGCCGTGCTGCTTGCCATGGGTAAATCCGTGGCCGGTAAACTGTTGAAATTCTTCACGCAGAGCGAATTGCAGTCCATCATCGCCGCAGCGCAGTCGCTGCGCGCCATCCCTCCCCACGAGCTCGAGGCGCTGGTCAACGAGTTCGAGGATCTGTTCACCGAAGGCGCCGGCCTGATGGACAACGCCAAGGCGATGGAGAGCATTCTCGAAGAAGGCCTGACCCCGGACGAGGTCGATGGCCTGCTTGGGCGGCGCGCCACCTTCCAGTCCTACGAAGCAAGCATCTGGGATCGGCTGCAGGAATGCGATCCGGTCGCCGTTGCCCAGTTGCTCGCCAAGGAGCATCCGCAGACGATCGCCTACGTTCTCTCGATGATGCCTTCGAGCTTCGGCGCCAAGGTGCTGCTGCAGCTATCGGACAGGCAGCGGCCGGACGTTCTCAACCGCGCCGTCAACATGAAGAATGTCAGCCCGAAGGCGGCGTCGATCATCGAGACGCGCGTCATCGAGATGATCGGCGAGATGGAGGCGGAGCGCAATTCGCCCGGCCCGGCGAAGATCGCCGAGGTGATGAACGAGCTCGAGAAGAAGCAGGTGGATACGCTGCTCGCCTCGCTGGAAACGATCAACACCGATTCCGCCAAGAAGGTCCGGCCGAAGATCTTCCTCTTCGACGATATCCTCTACATGCCGCAGAGAAGCCGGGTGCAGCTTTTCAACGATGTCTCGACCGACGTCATCACCATGGCGCTCAGGGGTTCGGCGCCGGAACTGCGCGAATCGATCCTCGCGTCCGTCGGTGCACGCCAGCGGCGCATGATCGAATCGGACCTTGCAGTCGGCGATGCCGGCATCAACCCGCGCGATATCGCCATCGCCAGGCGTTCGATCACGCAGGAAGCGATTCGCCTCGCGGCGAGCGGACAGTTGGAGCTCAAGGAAAAGGAATCGGAAGCCGCCTAGCGCCAGGTTGCTCCCCGACGCCAGGTCGCGTCGGCAAGATTCCACGACTGCTTTAATTTCTGTTGAGCCGGCCGTCTTCTTGGTGTCCGGCTCTTGCGCATAAAACCCGCGCGGTCCACGACAGAGGCAGTGGAGCACGCTGGCGCCGGTAGATCGGCGCGGAGCCGGCGAAGCACGGGCCGCGAACCGGACGCCGCTCCTTGCGAGAATGGGAGCTTCCTGTTTCATGTCGGAAGATCAGGACAAGGACAGTAAAACCGAAGCACCATCGGAGAAAAAACTGTCCGATGCGACGGAAAAGGGCAATGTCCCCTTTTCTCGTGAAGTGACGGCCTTCGCCTCGACGCTCGCGGTCTACATCTTCATCGTGTTTTTTCTCTCTGAGGGCGCGGCCAGCACGGCCGAGGCTCTCAAGGACATATTCGAGCAACCGGAAGCCTGGCGCCTCGAAACGGCAACGGATGCCGTCGGGTTGATCTCGCACGTCGTCCTGAAGTCTGCGGGGCTGGTTCTTCCGATTTTCCTGCTGCTGATCATCTTCGGCGTCGGGTCGTCGATCTTCCAGAACCTACCGCGTCCGGTGCTCGACCGGATCATGCCGAAGATGAACCGCGTGTCGCCGATAGCAGGCTTCAAGCGCATTTACGGCATCCCGGGGCTGGTGGAATTCGCCAAGTCGCTGTTCAAGATCATCGTCGTGTCGATCATTGTCGTCGTGGTCTTGTGGAACGACTATTTCGCCACGCTCGATCTGATGTTTTCAGATCCGGTGACGATCTTCGCGACGATGACCTCCGATCTCAAGCAGATCGTCACCGTCGTGCTGCTTGCCACGGCGGCACTGGCGATCGTCGATCTCTTCTGGACCCGTCATCATTGGTACACGGAACTGAGGATGACGAAGCAGGAGGTGAAGGAAGAATTGAAGCAGTCGCAGGGCGATCCGATCGTCAAGGCGCGGCTGCGGTCCATGCAGCGGGACCGGGCCCGCAAGCGCATGATCGGCTCGGTCCCCCGCGCCACTCTGGTGATCGCCAACCCGACGCACTATGCGGTCGCGCTGCGCTACGTGCGCGAAGAGAACGACGCGCCCGTCGTCGTCGCCATGGGGCAGGATCTCGTCGCCCTGAAGATCCGCGAGATCGCAGAAAAAAACGGCATTCCGGTCTTCGAGGATCCGCCGCTCGCGCGCTCCATGTTTGCACAAGTCTCGGTGGATAGTGTCATTCCACCGGTGTTTTACAAGGCAGTCGCCGAACTCATTCACCGGGTTTACGCAGCTCAGCCGCAACAAAAACGGGTGACATGATCTTGAAGAAGTGCGAATTCTCCGAAAAACGCGAAAAACTAGTGGCAGAGGCGATTCGTCCGGTAGCGACAGAACTGCGCCTGATCGACGCCGCGGACTTCATCGCACTCCTGCGGTTCGAGTCCTATGCGAGCCTCGCCGATCTCGTGGAATCGGCGGCGGAACTCTATTTCCTGCCGGGCACCGTGAATTTCGGCCTTGGCGGCAACTACAATCTCGACTGGAACAGTCGCCCCGAAATCATTCTGGACCTGGAGTTGAAGCCCCGCGGCGTAACGGTCTATGCACGGCTCGTGCTGGCCGGGGAAGCGGCCGGCATCGAGATCAGCCACATCAACTTCCAGCATCCCTCGACCGATCCGGACGAGAATACCGCCTTCCTCGCCAGGAGCCTGGAAGAGGCGAGATTCGTCAAATCCTACCCTCTGCGGCTCGCAAGCTGACCAGTTTGGAGCGGTTGGGGTCCCCCCCCCTCATCCCGCTGCCGCGACCTTCTCCCCCCATGCGGGGAAAAGGGGCAAGCTGCGCGCTCGTAGTCCCCTCTCCCCGTCCTGACGGGGAGAGATAGGTGAGGGGAAACCGACCTGAGAACAGGCGTTAACTTATGTAACCGAGGCGTATCGCCTTGGCGATCGCCTGGATGCGGTTGACGGAATCGAGTTTCGTCGTGGCGGCGCCGAGATACGCATTCACGGTGTGGACCGAAAGTCCCATCTTTTCGGCGATCTCCTCGCTAATATAGCCGTCGCCCGCCATCTGCAGACAGGCGATCTCGCGGTCGCTGAGGCTCTCGCCCTTGAACAGTCGTCTTTCGTCCGCGGCCAGCATGTCGATCATGACCTGCGCGCAACGCCCGTGCAGGTCGAGGATCTGCTCGGCCGGCGCATCGATGTAGCTGCCGGCAAAGACCACACAGCCGTTGCCCTGCGCGCCGAGCCGTATCGGGAAGGCGATACCCGAATAGGAGAGCTTCCGCCCCTTGAGCCGGTGCGAGAACAGCGCCATGTCGGGGACGTCGGCGGCCTGATGCTCTCCCTGGCCGTCCCACAGCACCGCCAGCGGAGAACGATCGAGGTGCTGGAGCAACTCCTCGCCATAGACCTTCAAGAGTTCGTGCGCATTCGCTTCGGACGCGGCACCCCAATTGTGCAGGACGCAGGTGAGCTTGCGCGTCGTCGGCATACCCCTTCCATTGACGCGCAGAACCGCGAAGTTCTTCGCGTTGATCTGCCGCTGCATGACCTGCAGCCGCGTCACCAGCGTCGCCGCGCGCGCCGCACGCGCGCTTCGGCCGAGGCGGACATGGTCCGAGCGACCCTCCGAATCCAGGTGCACCATCGTCTCGCTCCTATACCAGATTGTGGCGGACGGCGTGGGCGATGGCCTCCGACCTGGTGCGCGTTGCGGTCTTTCGCATGACGCTGGTGATGTAGTTGTTGATCGTGTTGCGGGAAATGCCGAGGATCACGGCCATCTCCTCGCTCGTCTTGCCTTCGGCGATCCAGAACAGGCATTCGAGCTCGCGCTCGGTGAGTTCGAAGTCCCTGTCGTGCCTGACCCCGGCATCGGCCTTGAAACTCGCGAGATAGCTTGCCAGCACGGCAATATCGCGCAGTCCCTCCTGGGACAGGATGACGTCCTCGGGGAACAGCAGCATCATCGAGAAACGGGACCGACCGACATTGAACGTGACGGAGCAATAGGAGCGGTTGACGCCGCGCGGCAGATCGATGTCGTCCGGCAGGGCCTGGAAGCAAGGCTGCAGCGCGGTCAGGCACTTTTCCAATTCGGTCGTCTTCGCGTTCAGACCGATGACGATGCTTGAAAGGCGCCGCACGACGTCGAAGGGCCAATCGGAACACAGAACGAAATCAAGCCCTCCGTCCTGCGAGAGATCGTGGCGAGCCAGAAGGTAGTGCGTTGCTCCGACATATTCGGTCAGGATAGCCAGCCCGTTGGCGAGACTGCTGCGCTCGGCAGCTTCCCCGAGCTTTCGTATCAGCTGTTCCCGCGATATGCCGCGACTACTCATGCGCGGCGCGGCGGTCTGCAAAGACCAGGCCGCGCCAGTCGGTGAAATCTCCATTACTTTCAGCCCCCGTGCCGGATTCGACGCCCCTGGAACACTCGCCCTGCCGACAGACAGCCAATCAAAGCCGGCATTCCCCGTGCGCAGACCAGGGCACGAATCAATATCTAAACTGTACATCTCCGCCCCTAAAAAGACACGGTGATTGCGGCGCGATTTGCTTGCGCAGCTTTGAGTAGAGTGGCCGCTCTCCTGCGGATTTTCGTCACAATCGCCACCGCAGCCCCATGCGCTGTTCTGTCAACGCATGCCGGTGTTTTTTATGGCTTTTTTGCCAATCGTCAGTTCCGAATCCGGTGCCGGCTGAGGCGTCAGAGACACGCCTAAGGAGTGGCTGCGGCCACTTTCCGACGACTTTCTGCGCCTTCAAAGCCGCGAGCACCCCGAATATTGCCGAGCGAACTTTACTTTCGAATGACGCATGTTGCTAAAATGCACCAAGTTCCACGCACTGGGATGGCAGCAGTGACCTGTATAGATGCAAAGATGATCCAAACTTTATTTGGACTCTCGGAAGTTATATATCCAAGAAATGAGCACTGGAGAAACAACCGTCAGTCGACAAACAGGGAAAAGAGGGCAGCGTCGGTCTTTCCGAATCTAAAATCGTTAAAATTTTCTTTAAAAGTTTCGATCCAGCCCCTCCCCTAGACTCGTCCGGTCGGCTTGGATTCTTGCGTGGATTGGGTGCCGGCACAGCCACGGCGTGTTTGACTCAGGCACTATTTCGATCGGTGTGACAAATCATCAGACGATCGCAGCGGTGCGCAGCGAACCTGGTACCTGCCCGGCAAAATGCAAAAACCCCGCCAGTGTGGCGGGGTTTCCTGTCAGAGGCTTCTCTCGAACGATTTCAGGCGGCGCGGTCAAGCGACCATTTGCGGAGGATTTTTGCGGCGCGCTCCTCGCTGATCTCCACCATGCGGGCGAGCCGGCGCTCGGGGCCTTCCTTGACGCGGCGATTGAAGCCACTGCTGTCGTCGCCGAGATTGAGCAGGTCGTCCGTGCTGTCGAAGCCGAAGTCGGAACCGAAGCCTTCCATGAGGGCACCTCCCGCGGCGCCAGCGGCGGCCGGAGAGAAATCCGGCAGTTCGAGCCCGGCGCCCTCGCCTTCGAGTTGACCCGACCGGCCGCCAAAGCCCATCTGGCGGGCCAGGGGCCGCATACCCAGCCAGACGACCAGGAAGGCGACGACGATGAAGGCCAGCGAGTTGATGATGCCGCCGAGATTGCGCGTCAGCATTTCCATGACGCCCGGCCCGGTCACCGGCTGGTCGAGCAATTGCGTCTCGACGAAATCCATTGCGTTCAGCGTGACGACGTCACCGCGGCTCGGATCGACGCCGGCAGCGGACGCGACGATCTTCTGCATGTCCTGGAGATAGGCGTCGATCTTTACCTGATCGGCCGTCTCGCCCACCATGGCCGACAGGCGACCTCGGTTGACGACGACGGCAATCGACAGCCGCTCGATCGAATAGCTGTTCTTGACGGTCGCGATCGTCTTGCTGTTGATCTCGTAGTTCGTCTGCTCTTCCTTTTTCTCTGCCTCGTCGCTCGACTGCTGGCCTGCACCGCCACGCGGCGCCGCCTGAGGCACGTTCTGCTGCACGGTGGCGGCATTGTCCGGCTGCTGCTGGCTGGACTTCTGCTCTTCCTTGATCACGCGCGTCGAGCGCTCGACCCGCGATTCGGGGTCGAAGACGGTCTCCTGGATCTGCTGGGCATCGGTGTTGAGCGAGGCCGTGACACTGGTGCGGAAATTGTCCATGCCGAGGAACGGCGCGAGTGCGTTGTCGATCTTCTTCTCGAGATCGGTCTGAACGTTCTGCACCACGCCGAGCGACTGATTGAGGGCGCTGCTTGCCGGGTCGTCGCCGGAAGCAAGAAGCTGGCCGGTCGAATCGAGAATGGTGACGTCGTCGACATCGAGACCCGGGACGGACGAAGCAACGAGATGACGGATGGACGAGGCGGCGCCCCGGCCGACCGTCGCGCTCGCGCGAATCATCACCGATGCGGTCGGCGTCTGCTCGGCCTTGCGGAAGCTGCCCCGCTCGGGCATGACGATATGGACACGGGCCGCCGCGATGCCGGAGATCTGCTGGATGGTGCGGGCAATCTCGCCCTCCAATGCACGAACGCGCGTAACCTCCTGCATGAAGGAGGTGAGCCCGAGCGAGCCGACATTGTCGAAAAGTTCGTAACCGGCATTGGCGCTGCTCGGCAGGCCGCGTTCGGCCAGGAGCAGGCGAGCCTTGCCGGTCATGCCGACCGGCACCTGGATGCTGCCGCCATCCACACCGACCTCGAAGTTGAGATTCGCCTCGGCAAGCGCAATGCTGATCTGGGTGACATCGCTGCGTTCGAGGCCCACATAGAGCGTTTCAAAGGCCGGCTTGTTGACGTAGACGGCAGCGCCGAGAACGAAGCCGATTGCGACGATGCCGGCCACCGCGAGTGCTATCAGCTTGCTCTGCCCGAGATTGCTCAGGTTTTTCGTGAACGTCGAGAATTGATCGAACAGATTCATTCTGTTTCCGCACCCAGTATCGCATGGCACCCTTGCCGGTACTCGACGGCATCATGCGAAGATCCAACATTCTGGTAAGCCAGTATCGATATGCGCGAATCTACCCAGCCCCGGAAGCGAAGCTAGGCGGCGAAACTTGCGCGAACTTGACGAAACAGTCTCTGGCGATCTCCCGGCGGGTTGCCGGCGGCGCGTCATCTCACAGGGATCCAGCAGCGCCGCGTCTGCGGCGCGGAAGAGTCTCTTCAGGGCTGAATGATTCCTGTGACAAGCACAGGAATGAGGGTCGGGAGGAAGCCTTGCCATGCCCCACCGACAAACGCAGTAGTCTACTGTCGTGTACGGTGGCGTCTGATAAGACGTACGGCGCTGTAGTGTCAGAACGCCTCGAAATCGCCCGCGGCTTTTGTGAGCGGCTGCGAGTGGCCGTGGCGCAACAGGCCGCTGCCGAGCGCCTTCTTCATGTCGGCAAGCTTGATCAGGTTGACGGCCGTCGAGATATCGACGAGGCACGTGTCGGGGATCGATGCGGTGATCGTGTCGATGAATTCGGCAAGCCCGCGGGTTTTCTGGACCGCAAGGTCGACGCCCTGGAGCACCATCATCTTGTCGGCCGGATCGGTCGCGGACGCAGCACGGCCGCTCCAGAGCTGCGGCTCGATGCGCTCGATGAGATAGGCGACGTCATGGAGCTCCGTGACGATGCGCATCAGCACTTCCGGCAGCGATTCTTCCGCGTGAGGCATGTAGCTCTGGTGATCGGTCTGCATCTTTTTTCTCACGTGGTCTTGAAGGAAACTCTTGCAGCCCCGCTGGGCGGCTCGCGCGCGATCAGAAGAACTCGATCGAGCTTTCCACCGGCTTCGGCGCGGGCGCCGGCCGCTGGTCCTGATGGATGGCGCGTTGGGCTTCCACACCAGTCAGGGCGTACTGCCGGGCACGGCCTGTCACAGGCCAGTATTCCAGCTTGCGGCCATGTTCTCCACCGGTGCTCTCGCCGACAATGCGGATGCCTTCGTCAAGCAAGAACTCTCGGGCGAAGGCCGCGTTCTGCTCGCCGACATTCGAGAACCGTGCGATCGTCTTTGCTCCGCCGAAAATCTTCGCCTCGAGGCGATCGCGGCGCGCGCCCTGCTTCAAGAGACCGTTGATCAGCAGTTCCATGAGATGCACGCCGTAGCGCGTCGCATCACCCGCCGATGTCGGCGACGTCGACGAGCCCGGCAGCAGGAAGTGATTCATGCCGCCGACGCCCGCCACCGGGTCGCGCATGCAGGCGGCCACACAGGAGCCGAGAATGGTCGAGAGAACGACATCCGGATCGTTGACGACCTTGAACTCGCCCTGGATGACATGCACACGCCTGCCGGCAGCCTCCAGCATCATTTCAGTGCCCCGAATACGGCCTCGATCGCTGCCTTCATCTTTTCGATGGTGAACGGCTTGGCGAGAACGTTGTTGGCACCGAGCGCGGCGGCCTTCTGGACCAGCGCCCGGTCGCCCTGAGCGGTCAGAATGATGAAGGCCGCCTTTTTGGTGTTCGGGTTGGAGCGAACCGCCTGCAGCAACCCGAGACCGTCCATCTTCGGCATGTTGAAGTCCGAGATGACCAGGTGGTGCGGGTTTTGCGCCATGATCTTCATGCCCTGCTCCCCGTCGCCGGCGGCAGTGATCTGCTTGAAGCCTAGTTGCTGCAGGGCATCGCCCAGGAGCAGGCGGCTTGTGACCTGATCGTCGACGATCAGAACCTTAATCTTTTCGGCGATGGACATTATTCGCTTCCTTCCTTCCGGGCTGCTGCCGTCTTCAATATCTCCTCCCCGATCGATCCGAGGGGGAGCTGCGTTTCGACAGCACCCAATTCATGGGCCACTCTGGGCATTCCGTAGACGACACAAGTCTTTTCGTTTTGTCCGAAGGTGCGCGCCCCGGCGTGCCGCATCTTGAGGAGACCGGCCGCGCCATCGCGCCCCATGCCGGTCAGAATCACACCGATTGCATTGCGCCCCGCCAGTTCGGCGACCGAATCGAACAGGACGTCGACCGATGGGCGGTGTCCGTTGACGGGCTCCCGGTCAATCAGCCTGCAGCATGGCGCCGAGGCATTGGCGACCTGCAGGTGCCGGTCGCCGCCGGGCGCCAGATAGACCTTGCCGACTTCGAGCCGGGCGCCGTCGGTCGCCTCCTGGACGCTCGGCGCGCAGAGCCGGTTCAGCCGCTCGGAAAAGCTCTTGGTGAACGTGTGCGGCATATGCTGGGTGATCACCGTCGGCGGGCAATTCGCCGGGAACTTTTGCAGGACCGCGATCAGGGCCTCCACACCGCCGGTCGAGGCGCCGATCGCGATGATCTTGCGGCCGGCTCTATAATCGGAGACTGTCCCCATGGCCGGGGCGGATGCCGCCCGGTTGCTGGTGATCATCGATTTGCGCTGCGAGCGCGCGGCCGCCTTGACCTTTTCGACCAGCCCGCCGAACGGATTCGGATCGCCGGGATGCGGCTTGCCGACACAATCGAAGGCACCGATTTCGAGGGCGGCGATCGTTGCCTCGGCGCCCTTGTGGGTCAGCGTCGAGACCATGATCACCGGCATGGGCCTGAGCCGCATGATCTTATCGAGGAACTCGAGGCCGTTCATGTTCGGCATCTCGATGTCGAGTGTGATGACATCGGGATCGAGCTGTTTGATGGCCTGGCGCGCCTCGAGCGCATCGGCTGCCTGGCCGACGACCTTGACCTCCGGATCGGCGTTGAGCACGGCGGAGATGAGGCCCCGCATTGTGGGCGAGTCGTCGACGACGAGAACGCGGGCGGGAGCGTTCATGCCCGACCTCCATGAAATTTGCCGGTGTGGCGATAGGTGGTGACGCCGATGTTGTCGAAGATCGCTTTGGCATCCCCCGAGACGCGCTCCGAGTGGCCGATGTAAAGATGCCCGCCCGTATCGAGCATGCCTGCGAACCGCGACCAGATCTTCATCTGCGTCGGCTCGTCGAAGTAAATCACGACGTTGCGGCAGAAGATCACGTCGAAGGGCCCCTTGAGGGGCCATTGCGCCATGAGGTTGAGCTCGTTGAAGGTGATCAGCCTCTTGACGCGGTCATCGATCTGCCACTTGCCGCGACCGCCGATCTCGATGTCGCGGAACCATTGCTTGCGCATGGCGGGGCTTACCGTTTCGAGCGCGGTGGCGTCATAGGCGCCGGCCCGGGCAAGCGCGAGGATCTTCGGATCGATGTCGGTTGCGAGAATGCGGAAGTCATAGTCGGCGGCGTTCGGCAGCAGCGACAGCACCGTCAGCGCGATCGAATAGGGCTCCTGACCGTCCGAACAGGCCGCCGACCAGATACGGACCCGGCCACCGTTCTTCGCTCGGGCGATCAGGCCCGGCAAGACATCCGTCTTCAGGTGCTCGAAATGATGGTTCTCGCGAAAGAAGCGGGTGAAGTTCGTCGTCAGGTGCGAGAGCATGTCGCGGCGCGCTGCGGCGCCGACCGGCGAGGCGACGAGCTGGCAATAGTCGCGGAAGCCCTTGAGGCCGAGATTGCGGATGTGTTTCGACAGCCGTGAATAGACCAGCGATGCCTTGGATTCATTCAGATAGATGCCGGCATCCGCATAGATCATCGCCGCGATGTCGGTAAGGTCGCGACGCGTCAGAGGATATTCGCCGGCAGCAAGGCATTCGTCCGGCGACAGCTTCTGCTCGAAAGTGGCCTGGACTCTCATGCTGCTTCCCTTTCCTCTTGCGGGAAGACCGAGTCGAGTTCGACGAGGCAGATCATCCGCCCCTCCACCGCCAGGACGCCACGGGCAAAACTCCTTTCGAAGTCCGATGCAATATCCGGGGTCGGCTGGATGTCGGCATCCGAAACGGTCAGAATGTCGGAGACGGCATCGACCAGAAGCCCCACCACCTGGCTCTTCACCTGGGCGACGATGATCACATGGCGAACCGTCGGCTCGGCCGGCTTCATGCCGAGGCGCGCCGAAAAGTCGATGATCGGCAGCACCGCGCCGCGCAGGTTGATGACGCCAAGCATGTAGTTCGGCGCGTGCGGCATCGCGGTCGCGGGCGTCCAGCCGCGAATTTCGCGGACCGACATGATGTTGACGCAGTATTCCTGACCGCCGACGCGGAAAGCGATCAGCTCCCGTCCGCCAGTCGTCAGATTTTTTGCGGCATAGGTCATAGGTATTATCCGGCTGCAGCAAGGGACATTTCAGGTTTCAGGGAGTGCCCGCGCGAGGCGCCGACGATCGCATCGACATCGAGGATGAGCGCCACGCGCCCGTCGCCGAGAATGGTCGCCGCCGCAATGCCCGGAACATGGGTGTAGTTCGCCTCGAGGCTCTTGATCACCACCTGGCGCTGGCCCTGGATGGCATCGACCATCAAAGCGCGCTGGCCACCGCCTTCGGACTCGACGAGCAGCGCCACGCCTTCGACCGGATTGGCCTGGATGGCGCGGAAGTTCAGGATGCGGCCGACATCGACCAGCGGGCAGAAGGAGTTGCGGATCGAGATCAGCCGCTGGGCGGCGCCGAAGCTGTGGATCGCCGAGGCCTCGGGCTGAAGCGTTTCGACGATCGCCGTCAGCGGCACGACGAGCGTCTGGTTGGCAACCGTCACCACCATGCCGTCGAGGACGGCGAGCGTCAGCGGCAGGCTCATCGTAAAGACGGAGCCCTGCCCCGGCTTCGACGAGATATTGATACGTCCGCCAAGCGCCTGGATCGAGCGCTTGACGACGTCCATGCCGACGCCGCGACCGGATATGTCGGAGATCTTGTCGGCGGTCGAGAATCCGGCATGGAAGATCAGATTGTCGATTTCCTCGTCCGAGAGATTTGCGTCGGCGGCGATCAGATCGTTGTCGATCGCCTTTTGCCGGACCTTCTCGCGGTTGATGCCCGCACCGTCGTCGGCAAGTTCGATGACGATGCGGCCGGAACGGTGCTTCGCCGTCAGCCGCACCGTGCCCTCCGGGTTCTTGCCGGCGGCGACGCGCTTTTCCGGCGTTTCGAGGCCGTGGTCGACCGCATTGCGGATCATGTGGGTGAGCGGCTCGGCAAGCTTGTCGATGACGGTCTTGTCGACTTCCGTGTTCTCGCCCTCGGTGACAAGGCGCACCGACTTGCCAGTCATGTCGGCGATTTCGCGCACGATACGCGACATGCGCTGGAAGACCGGCTTCACCGGCTGCGCGCGGATCGCCATGACGCTGTCCTGGATCTCGCGGGTGAGCTGCTGCAGCTCCTCGAGCCCCATATTGATCGACGAGGTGCCGTTCGTATCGTTCTCGATGACGCTCTGCGACAGCATCGCCTGGTTGATGACGAGCTCGCCGACCAGGTTGATCAGGCGATCGACGCGATCGAGATCGACGCGGATCGTCGGGGTGGCGGCGGAGGCCGCCGCCTGTGCAGCCGCCTGTGCCGCAGAGGCGGACGCCACACTCCTGGTGCTCTCGGCGGGCGTGCGTGCGGCCTGCGCCATCTGCAGGACGTTGCTCGCGGTCGCCGCGGCGGATACGGCCTCGTCGCGAACCGCGCGCTGCTGGGTGGCAAGCTGCTCATCATCGTCGGCCGCGCCCGTCGAGGCGGGCACTTCTTCGTCGAGCAGCGACAGGTCGAAAGGAACGGGCTGCATGGGCAGCTCCTCGCCCGCGCCGGCGTGATCGCCGCCAGCCAGCGTCACGTCGAGCTCGCAATCCCATTCGGCGAACTCAAACACGGAGCGGATCGCGTCTTCGCCCTTGTCGGTCTTCAGCGAAATCTTCCAGGCGAAATAGGCCGCCTCCGGATTCATGCTGCCGAGCGCCGGCAGTTCGTCCATGTCGCAATGGATGCTCATCTCGCCGAGGCGCGAGAGATCGCGCAGCAGCAGCGTCGCGTCGTTGCCCTTGGCATAGAGTTCAGACTTCGGCCTGAAGAGGACCTCAAAGGTCGTCGGCTCGATCGCCGGAGGCTCGCTCGCCTCGAAGTCGTCGAACGAGAAGGCAACCGGCTGGAAGCCTTCCTCGTTCACGGCTGCTGCGGGTGCCGGCGCCGGTACCGGCGTGGCAGCCGGCGCTTGCTTTGCGACCGGCTCGGCAACGGCCGTCTGCGGCAATTCACCATTGGCGAGCGCCTCGAGTTCCTTGATCAGTTGCCGGCTGCGCACCTCGTCGACGCTGCCGCCGTCCCGGGCGGCATTGGTAAGATCGGCAAGCACGTCCGCCGATTTCAGCATGACCTTGAGGACGTCCTGATTGGGTTCAAGCCGGTTGGATCGAACGCAATCGAGTGTCGTCTCGAACACATGCGCGAAGGAGACGAGGTCGTCCAGCCCGAACGCACCGGCGCCACCCTTGATCGAGTGGACCGCGCGGAAGACGGCATTGACCGTTTCGGGATCGCGGTCGCCATCGTTGAGCTTCAGGAGACCCGACTCCAGTTCCGCGAGCTGCTCCTCGCATTCCTGGAAGAAAATCTCTTTGATTTCGTTCATATCCATTGGAGGCTACCCTCGGATTTTAGGCCGTTACGCGCTCGATGGCATCGATCAGCTTGGTCGGGTCGAACGGTTTGACGATCCAGCCGGTGGCGCCCGCCTGCCGCGCACGGTTCTTCTTCTCGGCGTCGCTTTCGGTGGTGAGCACGAGGATGGGAACGGCGCGATAGCGGTCGTTCTTGCGCACGCCTTCGATGAAGCCGAAGCCATCGAGGCGGGGCATGTTGATGTCCGTGACGATCACGTCCGGATTGGCGGTCTCCAGCACTTCGAGGCCTTCGACGCCATCCTCCGCCTGGATCGTTTCGAAGCCGGCATTGTTGAGGGTGACAAGAAGCATGTTCCGGATTGTCCGGGAGTCGTCCACAGTCAGAACTCTCTTCTTCATTTCTCAAATCTCCTTTGCCATCAGGGGCGCAATGTCCACCCCGATGAGCTGTGTCGTTTTAACGAAAGCGTCCGACACCTTGGCGAAGGTGAAGGACAACCGGTCCTCTTCCCAACGTCTTGCGCCGGCCATCAGCACCTGTGCGCAGAGCGTTCCGACCCGCTCGACGGCGGAAGCATCGATTTCGACCGGCGACCCCTTGAGCGATAGCAGCCTTTCATGCAGCGCCGTCGCCTCGTTCAGGTCCAAGACCGAAGCGAGCTTCAGCGATTTCTTTGCGGTGTTCCTGCTGGCCATTCTGTCCTCGGCTGACCTGTTCCCTGAAACTAGCGCCGCCAGGCGGCGACCTGCCGCCCGGAGGCGGCGTCATCGCTGAACGGCATCGCTGCTTCGTCCTCATCAATTTGCGGCGGAAGCGCGGGCGGCAGGGCGAATGTCGAAGCCCTCAATCCGGCCTGGCGCTCGAAGCGAAAGCGACGGATCGTCTGTCCCAACTCCAAAATGGTGCCGTGAAGATCCTCGGTCGAAGCCGCTGCCTCGCCGGCGAGCGCCGCGCTTCGGCTCATCGCCTTCGAGATGCCGCCGATGTCGGAGGCCGCAGCGGCCAGATCGCCAACCTGGGATTCCGCCTCACGGGCGATGCCGGAGACGGCGGCATTGATGGAGATCACCTGGTCGACGATGCTGCTGATCGCGTTCTGCGTCTGACCGACGATCTCGACGCCGGCTTCGACCTGCGACTTCGTGCCGTTGACGAGCTGCTTGATCTCGCGCGCCGCTTCGCCCGAGCGCTGCGCAAGCGCTCTCACCTCCTGGGCGACGACCGCGAAGCCCCGGCCGCTGTCGCCGGCGCGTGCCGCCTCGATGCCGGCATTCAGGGCCAGAAGATTGGTCTGGAAGGCGATCTCGTCGATCACGCCGATGATCTGGCCGATCTTTTCCGCAGAAGCTTCGATATCCGCCATCGCGGAAATCGCCTGGCCGGCGATCTCGCCGCTTCGTTCGGCCGCTTGGCGCGTCTCGTTGGCCTTGGCTTCGGCCTCGCTGATCCTCATCGCGCCCGAGCGCATGCGATCGGTCATCGCACCAAGCGCTGCGACCTGGCCGGTCAGTGCCTCGGCCCCGCCGCCGGCCGAGCCGGAAAACTCGCTCGTGCGGCTGCGAAGACTTTCCACCATGCTCTCGGCGGCCGCGGCGCGTTTGTCTCCGGACAGCAGGGCTTGCTGGATCTGATCCAGGGCGGCATTCAGCCCGGCAACGATCGGCCGATAGACGTCCGGCGCGTCCGTCGGGAGGCGAGCGCCGAGGTCACCGGTGCCGAGTGCCTGAATGAAGTCCGAAAAGAGCGTCGTGACTTCGGACTCGTCGCCCTTGCGCTGCTCCGAGAGCTGGCGCTGTTGCTGCTGGCGGAGCGCGTTGAAGCGAAGCGACACCGCAATCTCGCCGTCGACGAAGGCGGCGCGGACGAGTGCGGCGACGAGACGGCAGAGTTCGTTCCTGCGTCCCTTGCCGAACGGAAGCAGGGGTTTGGGCCAGGCCTCTTCGATGGCGCCAACGATGAGATGCTCCAGCACGACCGCATGGCTTGCAAGTTGCCAGCGCGGGTCGAGGCCCATGCGGGCTTCCGTGTCGGCGAGCACCTTGACGCGCTCGGCATAGAGCCCGTCGAAACGGGCATCGGTCAGCACATTCCAGTGCGAAGATTGAAGATCGTGAAGCCCGTCGAGCTGGCGATCGTTGTCGAAATGGCGAATGGCGTCCGGATTGGTCTGCAGCCGATGGAAAAGGTCGCGCAGCGCAAGCTCTATGCGCGGCGACAGGGCCTGGCGATGATCACGCAGAAGCGCACAGGCTGCTTCGTCGAGGCCGGCAAAGCGCAGGCGCTCGAGCAGGCTGCCTGCCTGGCTCTTCCTTGCCTGTTCTGACGCTTCCTGCTGCACGCTGTTCCCCGGCCTGATGCGTAGTCGAAATTAGCCTTGGGGGAGATGTGGCCCGCTGAACGGGCTGTGGCCGGTCACGCCCAGTCGGTAAGACCGGCGCGCCTGAGCATTCTTGATCGTCCATCCCGCAAGTAATTTCGGTGGAAATGCATACCGGACCGGAACCGGTACGGCGGTACGGCATCATGCCTTGAGAGAAGCTGAGACTTCCTAATTCCGACGTGTGGGACCATGTTTATGGTTAATTCCTTGCTTGAAGGTTAACGGTTCCTGGCCCGTAATCGGAATCGCTAAAATTCAACCAAGACGTTACTTCGCCGCGGTCTTGCACCGTTTTACTGTGCGGAAGACAACAGGTTTTTAATCACAAGAGTTTAGAATTGCGGTTCTACTTGCGGTCCAGTATCGAAGCAGGTGTCAAATGGGCGCGAACCGCGCGAGCTGCACCATCACAGGCACAAGGCGACATCATGAAGATGCGCCCACGGATATGAGCAATGATTGTTCTTGGAATTAGCGCCGCTACCACCGCAATCCTCGCAATGACGGCGATCTCCATCGTCATCAATCTCGAACATAGACGAGCAGCGGATCGAAACATTTTCTGACGGTCGGTCGCCTGGCCAGCTCCCAAGAAGATCCGTCGGTTCTACTTCATCGATCTATCGACAGGCATTTGCGACTGCAGCCTCCCTATACATGCCCAGCGGTCAAGCGTTGCCATTCCCGCGCATAATCGACATAGGCTTGCGGAATTGCTGCCGAGAGGGCTTCCGCCCCGGTCCGGATGTGGGCACCTGCGACAAGGCAGGCGGCACCGAGGCTCGTTCCGGTGCTGCTCAGCCTGTTGACGAGCACCGACCGGCCGGTCGCAGCGGCCAGCATCCGCAGATAGGCCGAATTTACCGCGAAAGGCCCCTCCACGACGATTCCCCCCCTGGCGCCGATGAGATCGAGGCAGGTCGCCGTCATCAGGGCGAGATGGAACGAAACGGCGGCGAGCCGCTCGGCAGGGGTGAGCCCTGCTTCATCCACCGTCCAGCGCGACCGTGCCGAGGGAAAGGGACCGGAGCCGCCCGGCACCGACGGCAGCAGCATGCAGCCTTCCGCAAAAACGCGCGCCTCGGCCTCGGCCGAGACCTCCGGCGGATTGTCGCCGACGAGCATCGAGAAGGCGCGGCCGCCCATGAAGCGGGCGGAGGGCACCGGTTCGCCAAGCGCGTTGACATTGATCAACGTGTCGCGGGTTTCATCTAGCTCCACTTGGTCGCCGCCAACCGCCAGCATGACCACCCAGGTTCCCGTCGAGACGACGGAGAAAGGCGCGCGCCGCGTCAAGAGATGCGGCAGAAGCGAGGCGTTCGAATCGTGAATGCCGCAATAGACCGGCAGCCCGGATGGCAGGCCCGTTGCCGCGGCCAAGGGCGGCAGCAATCCCCCGATCACGTCGCCCGCCTTGCGAACGGGCGCAAAGAGTGGTGTCCAACCCTGCGCCTCGGTCAATGTCGAGAACGTCGCCGCCTTGGGGTTCCACAGATCGGTGTGGCAGCCGAGCGAGGTCAGTTCGTTCGTTGCCACGCCGGTGAGGCGGTAGGACCAGTATTGCGCATAGGTCACGATGGTCGCGACCCTGTCGAAGTACTCCGGAAACAGCCGCTGCTGCCAGAAGAGCTGCGCGCCGACATTGAGCCCCATCGGCAGGCGTGCCGATCCGGTTTCAGAGAAGGGCGGGCGTGCCTGGCCATATTCCTCGGCGAGCGCGTCCGGTCCGGCAAACTCGTAGTCGAGGACAGGCAGCGCGAGTCCACCGGCAGCGTCGAGCAGCACAGCGGTCGCGCCATGCGTCGTCACGGAGATCGCTTCCACCGGGTGTTCACGGTGCAGCGCCGCGAGACCGTCGAGAATGAAGCGCCAGAGATGGTCGACGTCGAAGTGGGGGTAAAGACCTTCCCCGACGACGACATTGGGCATCTTGCGGACGGCGATCTCCTCGAAACGCTCGAGGTCGACCAACGCGACCTTGGCGTTAGTCTTGCCGATATCGATGATGGCGACGGTCTTCATGTCAGCTAAGGTGGAAGACGGTCTGGAGCGGCACGGCGACCGGCTCGTTATTGGCGCGGGTTTCCATGATATCGGCCATGTGGGCCCACCATTTCCGCATGACGGGGTGCGAGGGCAGATCGGCCATCCTGTGGTCCTCTGCTCGCCAAAGCACGCCGAACAGCAGGTTGGTCTCCTCGTCGAGATGGATCGAATAGTCGGAGATGCCGGCGTCTTTCAGCAGATCCACCAGTTCGGGCCAGATTGCATCATGGCGCGCTCTATATTCCTCGGCCATGCCCGGGTTGAGGCGCATGCGGAAGGCGTATTTTTCCATCGGAGAAACCTCAGTGCGCGAGACGGCGGCGGGCGCGCTTCCACAGGATCGGCAAGGCGATGACCGAGATCAGCAGCAGGCCGATGAAGATCGACATGACGATGCCGGGAACGTTCAACAGGCCGAAGCCGAAGGTGACCATGCCCATGATCAGCGCCGCCAGCACGACGCCCGGTATGGTGCCCGAGCCGCCGAGAATGTTGACGCCGCCGAGCACCACCATGGTGACGACCTCGAGCTCCCAACCGAGCGCGATCGAAGGCCGGGTCGAGCCGAGGCGGGAGGTGAGGCAGATCGAGGCAAGCCCGGCCATCAGGCCGGTCAGCAAGAACAGTGCGAACTTCACCCGCGCCACGCGGACGCCCGAAAAGAGCGCGGCCGTCTGGTTGTTGCCGATCGCATAGACGGCGCGGCCGAAATTCGTCTTGTGCAGGAGCACGCCGTAGACGACGGCGAGCAGCACGAAGAGGGTGAACTCGAAGGAAAAGACCCACCAGACATAACCCTGGCCGAACCAGGCGAAGCTTTCGGGATAGCCGGTAAAGGCCTGGTCGCCGAGAACGATGAAGGACAGGCCGCGAAACAGACTCATGGTGCCGATCGTCACGACGATCGACGGCAGGCCGAGGCCGGTGATCAAGAGGCCGTTGACGGCGCCGCAGACAAGCCCGACGCCGAGACCGATCGCCACGAGTGCCGGCGTGTCGAAGCCGAATTGCACGGCATAGCCCATGGCCGTCGAGGCGAGCGCAATGATCGAGGCGACCGAGAGATCGATCTCGCCCGAGATGATCACCAGCGCCATGGCGAAGGCGATCATCGCCTTTTCGGTGAAGTTGAAGGTGGCGTCGGACAGATTCCATGGATCGAGGAAATAGGGCGACGCAAAGGAATTGCCGAGGAAGATGAGGGTCGCGACCACGATGAGCAGCGTTTCCCAGCTCTTCATCAGGCGAGCGCCGCGCCCCTCGAGGCGATCCGGGATATTGCGGGGAGAGAGTTGAGCGTGCGCCATCAGACCGCCTCCGCTTTCCTGAGAATGACCCTGCCCTTGCGCCGCTCGGCCCGGGCGTTGACGGCAACGGCGATGATGATCACCGTTCCGGAGATCGCCATCTGCGCAAAGGGCGAGATGTTGATGACCGGCAGCGCGTTCTTGATGACGCCGAGGAAGAGCGCGCCGAGCACGGCGCCTGCCACCGAGCCGATGCCGCCGGCGATCGAAATGCCGCCGATAACGCAGGCCGCGATGATGTCGAGCTCGAAGCCGGCGGCGATATCGACATAGGCGACCGCATAGCGCGACACCCAGAGATAGCCGGAGAGGCCGGCGAGCGTACCCGAGAGGCAATAGGCGAAGAAACGGGTGCGGCCGACATCGATCGCCGTATAGACGGCGGCATGCGGATTGCCGCCGACCGCATAGAAGGCGCGACCGAGCGGCGTGCGGCCCATGACCAGGAACATCACTGCGATCATCAGGAGCGACAGCCAGGAGAGCACCGGCACGCCGGCAAGAGCCAGCCGCGGCAGGGCCTTGAAGGTGTCGCTCATCTCGTGCGCATTGATCCACTTGCCGTCGGTCAGAAGAAAGATCAGGCCGCGATAGATCGTCAGCGTTCCGAGGGTGACGACGATCGGCGGGATGTCGAGCTTCCAGACGAGCGTTCCGTTGATCATGCCGAGCAGACCGCCGAGCGCCATGGCGGCAAGAATGATGAGAGGGATCGGTAGGCCGGGAAAGGCCGCGTTCAGCATGGCCGCAACCATGCCGCAGAGCGCCAGGTTCGCCGCCATCGACAGATCGATGCATCGGGTGAGGATCACCGCCATCTGGCCGAGCGCCAGGATGATCAGGATCGACGTGTCGTTATAGACGCGGGCAAGATTCGAAGGCGCCACGAAACCAGGAAAGCGCAAGGCGATCAGGGCAAGCAGCACGACGACCGCCACGACGAGCAGGATTTCGCGATTCTTGAGGAGCTTGGTGATCATGCGGCCCTCCCGCTAAGCTGCGTTTCGATGCCGGCCGCTGCGCGCACGAGCTTTTCTGCGGTCAGTTCCGATCGCTCGAAGCGGCCGGCAATCCGGCCTTCGCGCATGACGATGACACGGTCCGACATGCCCATGATCTCGGGAATTTCCGATGAGACCATGATGACGCTCAAGCCCTGCGCCGCGAGTTCGCTCATGAAGGCGTGGACGGCGGCCTTGGAGCCGATGTCGATGCCCTTCGTCGGTTCGTCGAGGATGATGACTTTGGGCTTGGTCGCTAGCCACTTGGCGATCACCACCTTCTGCTGGTTGCCGCCGGAGAGCGTGCCGACGTCCTGATCGAGCGAAGCGGCGCGCAGGTCGAGGCGCGAGGTGTATTCGCGCGCTAAGGCAAATTCGTTGGCAAGCTTCAGGAAGCCCGAGCGTGACGTGTGCGAGAGCGACGGCAGGGTGACGTTCTGGAAGATCGGCATGCCGATGATCGCGCCCTGCCGGCCGCGCTCTTCCGGCACGTAGACGATGCCGGCGCGGATCGCCTCGGCCGGGTTGCGGATCACCAGTACATTTCCGTCAAGCTTGACCGCACCGGCCGAGGGCCGGGTGATGCCGATGAGCGACTGCATGAACTCCGAGCGCCCGGCGCCGACCAGACCGTAGAAGCCGAGGATCTCGCCGCGCCTCAGCTCGAAATTGATGTCCTCGAATTCGGTCGGATGGCGGTAGCCGGAAACGGTCAGCACCGGCTCACCGATCTTGACCTCCTTCTTCGGGTAGACGGAGTCGACGGCACGGCCGACCATCATGCGGACGAGATCGTCCTGGCTGGCGTCGGCGATCAGCCCCTCGCCGACCATCGTCCCGTCGCGGAAGACCGTGTAGCGGTCGGCGATCCGGAAGATCTCGTCGAACTTGTGGCTGATGAAGAGGATTGCCTTGCCGTCGGCCTTGAGCCGCTCGATCAGCGCATAGAGCTCGTGGATCTCCTTGTGCGAGAGCGCCGCCGTCGGCTCGTCCATAATGACGACGCGGGCATCGACGGAGAGGGCGCGGGCGATCGCCACCAGGTGCTTCTTGGCAATACCGAGATCGCGCAGCCGGATCGTCGGGTCGAAGTCCGCACCTGCCCGGTGCAGCAGAGCCGCGGCGTCGGCGTTCAGCTTCTTCCAGTCGATCAAACCGAACCGGTTGCGCGGGGCATGGCCGAGAAAGATGTTTTCCGCGACCGAGAGCTCGTCGAAGAGGACCGTCTCCTGATGGATCGCGGTGACGCCGGCGCGCGCCGCAGCAAGGGCGGTCGGGAATGTCGTTTCCGTCTCGGCGACGCGGATCACGCCGGACTCCGGCTGGTAGATGCCGGTCAGGATCTTGACGAGCGTCGACTTGCCGGCACCGTTCTCGCCGATCAGCGCCGTCACCGAACCCGGATAGAGCGCGAGAGAGACTTCGGAGAGTGCGCGCACGCCTGGGAAGGACTTCGATATGCCCTCGAGCGTGATGGCGGGCGTCGCCGTTACTGATTTGGTATCGTGAAGCAAAGCCATTTCCGCCGGTTCATCAGGGACTCTCCGGCAGAAGCCGGATGGACTGCCGGCGCGGAGATCACACCCCTGCGCCGGCGATGATCGAAGATCAGAAGATCTTGGCGAATTCCTCAACGTTCGAGGCATCATAGACGAACGGGTCGGCCATGGCGCCTTCGTTGTTGTCGTCGAGCTTGACGGTTCCCATGCGGCCCATCTTCAGCTCCGCGCCGGGCTTGGCTTCGGCACCGTTGATGATGTCATAGGCGATCATCGTCGCCGAATAGCCGAGGTCGATCGGGTTCCAGATCGCGAAGGACTTCGAGGCGCCGGACTTCACATGACCGGCCATTTCGGATGGCAGTCCGAGACCGGTAACGTTGATCTGGCCGATCTTGCCGGCGTCGGTGACGGCCTGAGCGGCCGCGACGATGCCGACCGAGGTCGGAGCAATGATCGCCTTCAGGTTCGGATGGGATTGGATGAGGCCTTGCGTCTCACGGTAGGACTTGTCGGCCAGGTCGTCACCATAGACGGTGGCCACGACATTGATGCCCTTGTAGTTGCCCTGGACCTTCTTCATCTCGGCGATCCAGGTGTTCTGGTTGGTTGCGGTGGCCGAGGCCGAGAGCACGGCGACGTCGCCGCCTTCCGGCAGGTTGTCGGCGGCGAGCTTGATGATCATGTTGCCGATCAGCGGGCTCGACGACGGGTTGAGGTGCATCAGCCGGCCTTCCTTGGCGACACCCGAATCCCAGGAAATGACCTTGATGCCGCGGTCCATCGCCTTCTTCAGCGCCGGCACGAGAGCATCGGTGTCGTTGGCCGAAACCGCTATCGCATCGACCTTCTGGGCGATCAGCGAGTTGATCACCTCGATCTGACCTTCGGCGGTCGTCGAGGTCGGGCCGGTATAGATGATCTCGACGTCGCCGAGTTCCTTGGCCGCTTCCTGGGCACCCTTGTTGGCAGCCTCGAAGAAGCCGATGCCGAGCGCCTTGACGACGAGCGCGATCTTCTTGTTCTCCGCATGGGCGGCATTCGCCATGAGCGCGACCGCGACGGCGGCCGTCACCATCAATGATTTGAGAATTTTCATCACTATCTCCTCCCTTGGGCCCATGCATCCGGAGTGGATGCATCATTCGACCCGACAACTCCATCTGGCGGTCTTGCTACCGGCTTGCGCCCGGCAAGGCCGCCTCCCATTCCCCCTCCCCATCCGCCTCAGGCGGATGTCGAAGCAGTTTGCGCGTCGGCCTTCGGCTTCGCATTGGCGATGACGAGGTTGACGCCGGCGCTTTCGAGCATCGAGGCATGTCTGTCCTCGATGCCCGAATCGGTGATCACAGTGGCGATGCGCTTGAGCCCGCAGAGAATGAGGCTTGAGCGCTTGTGAAATTTCGAGGAATCGACCAGCACGACCAGTTCGTCGGCCTGGTCGATCAGCTTCTGCTCGGCCTGGATCAGCAGCGGATCGGCCTCCATCAGGCCGAGCGGCCCGAGCCCCTGCGCGCCCATGAACATGCGCCGCGCATAGAAGTTGCGCGTCACGTCATTGTCGAAGGGGCTTAGAATAATGTTCTGCTCGCGGTAGATCGTCCCGCCCGAAAGCATCACGGTATTCTTCGAGTGCTTGAGCAGGTGCTCGGCGATCGGGAAGGAATTGGTGAAGACCTGCATCCGGCGGTTGGCAAGAAAATGCACCATCTGGAAGGTTGTCGTGCCGCCATTGATGATGATCGGCTCGCCGTCCTGGCAGAGCGCCACAGCCTCCCGGGCGATCGCCTGCTTCTCCCGCGCATGCAAACCTTCGTTGACGCTGAAGGGGCGGCCGGCAAGGCCGACGAATTGCGGCGGATTGATCGCTTCGGCACCGCCGCGCACCCGGCGCAGGCGCTTCTGCACATGCAGTGCCGCCACATCGCGGCGGATCGTCGCCTCCGAGCTGCCTGTCAATTCGACGAGCTCGGGCACGGTCACGACCGGCTTTTCCTGCACTGCCGACAGGATGATCCTATGTCTTTCTTTCTCGTGCATGCGCTCCTCCAATGTCCTGCATGCTTCCATCAGTCCCGCGCATTGTCAATCAGTTTCGATCATGTATTTTCATTGTGCGCTGCAATATGAACGTTTTTGATCGTTTTTGATTGACATCTGCGCATCGAGCATGTGATCTGATGCCGATCATATCGTCGCGGCCTCGAGTGCCGACGGCTAGCTTACCGGGAGGAATTCGAGATGCTCGACAAGCAACAGGGCGCACGCCTGGCCAATCTCTGGGACGACGCCAAGGCGGCGGGAATGAGCGAGCCGGAGCGGCTTCTCTACCGGTCCAATCTGCTCGGCTCGGACAAGCGGATCACCAATTACGGCGGCGGCAACACCTCGGCAAAGGTGATGCAGAAAGACCCGCTCACCGGCGAGACGTTCGAGGTCCTCTGGGTCAAGGGCTCGGGCGGCGACGTCGGCACGATCAAGATGGACGGCTTCGCGACGCTCTACATGGACAAGCTCCGGGCGCTGAAGAGCATCTATCGCGGCGTCGAGTTCGAAGACGAAATGGTCGGCTACCTGCCGCATTGCACCTTCAACCTTAATCCGCGCGCCGCCTCGATCGACACGCCGCTGCATGCCTATGTGCCGAAGGCGCATGTTGACCACATGCATCCGGACGCGATCATTGCCATCGCCGCTTCGAAAAACAGCCGGGAACTGACGAAAAAGATCTTCGGTGACGAGATCGGCTGGCTGCCGTGGAAGCGGCCGGGCTACGAACTCGGCCTCTGGCTCGAAAAATTCTGCCTCGAGAACCCGAAGGCGCGCGGCATCGTGCTCGAAAGCCATGGCCTCTTCACCTGGGGCGACACGGCGAAGGAGGCTTACGAGACGACGATCGAGATCATCAACCGGGCGATCGCCTGGTTCGAGGCGGAAAATACGGCGCCCGCCTTCGGCGGAGAGGCGCGGCCGGTGCTCGCCGCTGGCGAGCGCGAGGCCATCGCCAAGCGGCTGATGCCGGTGATCCGCGGCCTGATCAGCGCTGAGGAAAAGAAGGTCGGCCACTTCGACGACAGCAAGGCGGTGCTCGATTTCGTAACCTCGACGAGCCTGGAGCCGCTCGCGGCGCTCGGCACGAGTTGCCCGGACCATTTCCTGCGCACCAAGATCCGGCCGCTGGTGGTCGATTTCGACCCCACGCAGCCGGATGTCGAAAAGACGCTTGCCGGCCTGCCCGAGGCAATTGCCGCCTACCGCGCCGACTATGCGCGCTACTACGAGCGCTGCAAGCGTGCCGACAGCCCGGCGATGCGCGACCCGAACGCCGTTGTCTATCTGGTGCCCGGGGTCGGCATGATCACCTTTGCCAAGGACAAGGCGACGGCGCGCATCTCCGGCGAATTCTACGTCAATGCGATCAACGTGATGCGCGGCGCCTCCGGCGTGTCGACCTATGTCGGCTTGCCCGAGCAGGAGGCCTTCGACATCGAATACTGGCTGCTCGAGGAAGCCAAACTGCAGCGCATGCCGAAGCCGAAGAGCCTCGCCGGGCGCATTGCGCTCGTCACCGGCGGGGCCGGCGGCATCGGCAAGGCGACGGCCGTCCGGCTGATGCAGGAGGGCGCATGCGTCGTTCTCGCCGATATCGATGAGACCGCCCTCGAAAATGCCCAGAACGAGCTTGCCGCCCGCTACGGCAAGGATTTCGTCCGCGCCGTCAATATGAACGTGACCAGCGAGGCGGCGGTCGAAACCGGCTTCGGCGACGCGCTCCTCGCCTTCGGCGGCCTCGATATTCTCGTTTCCAATGCCGGCCTCGCCTCGTCGGCCGCGATCGAAGACACGACGCTTGCGCTCTGGAACAAGAACATCGACATTCTTGCGACCGGCTATTTCCTCGTGTCGCGCGAAGCCTTCCGCATCTTCCGCAGCCAGAAGGCGGGAGGCAACGTCGTCTTCGTCGCCTCGAAGAACGGCCTTGCCGCCTCGCCCGGCGCGTCGGCCTATTGCACGGCCAAGGCCGCCGAGATCCATCTGGCCCGCTGCCTGGCGCTCGAGGGCGCATCGGCACAGATCCGCGTCAACGTCGTCAATCCGGATGCGGTGCTCCGCGGCTCCAAGATCTGGAGCGGCGAATGGAAGGAACAGCGCGCCGCCGCCTACAAGATGGATGTAGACGAACTGGAGGCGCATTACCGCGAGCGCTCGATGCTGAAGCTGAGCGTCTTCCCGGAGGATATCGCTGAGGCCATCTACTTCCTCGCCTCCGACATGTCGGCGAAATCGACCGGCAACATCGTCAATGTCGACGCGGGCAACGCCCAGTCCTTCACACGCTGATCGGGAGAGTGCCATGACAAACATGATCAGCACGTCGGCGATCGACGCCGAGAATGCCAAGCGCGAGCAAGCGCTCAGGCGCGACTACGAAGGCCTCGGCGAGCGACTCTCGCGCCGCGGCATCGACATCGACGCCATCAAGCAGAAGGTTGCCGCCTACGGTGTTGCCGTCCCCTCCTGGGGTGTCGGCACCGGCGGTACGCGCTTTGCCCGCTTCCCCGGCCTGGGCGAGCCGCGCAACATCTTCGACAAGCTCGAAGACTGCGGCGTCATTCATGAATTGACGCGGGCGACGCCGAGCGTGTCGCTGCACATCCCCTGGGACAAGGTGGCCGATCTCAAGGCGCTGAAGGAAAAAGGCGCGGCGCTGGGTTTAAGCTTCGATGCGATGAACTCGAACACGTTCTCCGACGCGCCGAGCCAGGCCCATTCCTACAAGTTCGGCTCTCTCAGCCATAGCGAGGCCGCGACACGCCGACAGGCGGTCGAGCACAATCTCGAATGTATCGAGATCGGCAAGGCACTCGGCTCGAAGGCGCTGACGGTGTGGATCGGCGACGGCTCCAACTTTCCGGGCCAGAGCAACTTCACCCGGTCCTTCGAGCGCTATCTCGATGCGATGAAGGCCGTCTATGCGTCGCTTCCGGACGACTGGCGCGTCTTCACCGAACACAAGATGTACGAACCCGCCTTCTATTCGACGGTGGTCCAGGATTGGGGCACCAACTATCTGATCGCCCAGGAATTGGGGCCTAAGGCCTTCTGCCTCGTCGACCTCGGCCACCACGCTCCGAACGTCAATATCGAGATGATCGTCGCCCGGCTGATTCAGTTCAAGAAGCTCGGCGGCTTCCATTTCAACGATTCGAAATATGGCGACGACGACCTCGACACCGGATCGATCGATCCCTACCGGCTGTTCCTGGTGTTCAACGAGTTGGTAGACGCCGAGACCCGCGCCGCGCCGGGTTTCGAACCGGCCCATATGCTTGATCAGAGCCATAACGTGACGGATCCGATCGAGAGCCTGATGACCAGCGCGATGGAAGTCGGCCGTGCCTATGCCCAGGCGCTTCTCGTCGACCGCGAGGCGCTCGAAGGTTACCAGCAGGAAAATGACGCACTGATGGCATCCGAAACGCTTAAAGTAGCATTCCGGACCGATGTCGAGCCGATCCTTGCGATGGCCCGCCTCGAAAACGGCGGTGCGATTGCGCCGGTCGCGACCTACCGGGCGAGCGGCTACCGGGCCAAGGTGGCGGCTGAACGCCCTGCGGTTGCCGGTGGTGGTGGCGGCATCGTCTGAACTGTCTGAGCCGGAACGTAGGTAAGCAGTCGCTGACACGCCGGCACCTTTCCGAGTCGCTCCTATCTGTTCGGATTGACGATCCCGAGGCCGCCCGAACCTCGGTATCGTCGCTATTCAGGCAAGGTCAATTGCGATCGAGCCTTCCAGGTTTAGCCGCTCCGCGGCCGACCATCACCATTGCGCAGAAAAAGCGGTGCCGATCGCTTTGCCCTCTATCTGCTCGCGACGGATGAGCTATGTTTCCCGCAGGCACAACCGAAAGGGAGCATTGATGGGTATCGAAAGCATTCTGGTATTTCTGATCGTCGGCGCCGTTGCCGGCTGGCTCGCTGGGCTGATCGTCAGCGGCTTCGGCTTCGGCCTGATCGGCAACATCGTCGTCGGCATCATCGGCGCCCTGATTGCCGGCTACCTGTTTCCGGCAGTCGGCATCACGCTCGGCACCGGCATTCTCGCCGCCATCATTCATTCCACCATCGGTGCGATTATCCTGCTGGTGCTGATCCGGATCGTCAAACAGGCCTGAAATGGCGATATCCGGCACAGGATTCGCTATCATCGGAACCGGTTTGAGGACAAAATCATTCAGCGATTACAAGCGTTCCGGCCGCCTTCGTCCGTCTGATTAACGGTATGGCGCCCAAGCGTTCCGCGTCCAAAGTCGCGGATCGCTGCCGCACAAAGAGAGCGGAGAGAAAGATGACTGAGTTCTATGCGGAAAAGATCGAATCTGCGCTGCAGACCTATATGAGCGATCATCCAGGTACCGTGACGCGCCAACAGGCGATCTCCACGATTCTCGAAAACTGGTTCGCAAGCCACGGCTACCTGCCGCCGCAACAGGAGGGCCGGCGTCCGGAAGACCTTGACGCGTCGAACGACGACTGAAACATTTCCCTCCTCAAGACGCCGCGGGCCGCCCTTTGCCGTGGCTATTCTCCTTTTGCCAAGCAAGCATAGACAGCCGCACATGAGCCTCACCTCCGCCAAAGAGTTCTTTTCCGAGCACGCCCCGGACATCGATGTCATTGAACTCGAGCAGAGCACCGCCACAGTGGCGCTTGCGGCCGAAGGGCACGGCGTCGAGCCGGCGCAGATCGCCAAGACCCTGGCGCTTCGCGTCGGCGACGAGGTGATCCTGATCGTCACCCGCGGCGACGCTCGCCTCGACAACAAGAAATACAAGGACCGCTTCGGCACCAAGGCGCGCATGCTCGGCTTCGAGGAGGTCGAGTTGGAAACTGGCCATCCGGTGGGCGGCGTCTGCCCGTTCGGACTTGCGAAGCCGCATACCGTCTATTGCGATGAATCCTTGAAGGCCTTCGATGTGGTGGTGCCCGCTGCCGGCGCAATCAACGCCGCCGTCCACATCAACCCGCACCGCATGGCGGAACTGACCGGCGCCGAATGGATCGACGTTTCGGAAGCTTGACCGTCCGGCCGGGGTGCCGGCACGCGGGCGATCCTACAGAACGGCCACGAGAACCATGAGCGAGCCGAACGAAAGCGCGGCCATGAGGCTCAACAGCACCTTCATCATGTGCAGTGTCATCTGCGTAGATCCTTGCCCGCGCTTCAATGGGAATAAGCGAAGGCGCAACTTGACGGCCCCTCGCCGACAATCGGCGTGCCGACCCCTCCCATCGACATTAAGAACCTTCCGACAAGTTGGTTAATAAGTCATCCTGTCAATGCGGATTAGCCCCCCTGTCTCGGGAGGTAAGACAAGCATTTACCCGGGCCGTTGCTTGGGGGATAATTGCCGAATAGAAGCGGATCTCGAACTTTGGAAGCGCGTCCCGAGACGCGCGTGGCGGGAGGCCGGTGACGGGCACCGCCAGATCGTCAACGGAACAGCGCGACATTGCGAACGGCTCTCACGGAAACAACAGCTGCAGCAGGAAAGACCCTCAGGGACAACGGTGTGCTGCGTGTCGGATTCATTCTGGCGCGCAGCTTCACGCTCAGCGCCTTCTCGCTCTTCGTCGATGCCCTTCGCCTGGGAAGCGATGTGGAGGACAAGTCGGGGCGCGTGAATTGCGACTGGGAGGTGCTCGGGAGCACCAGGAACTTCGTCATGTCGAGTTGCGGCATCCAGGTGGCGCCGACGGCGCCGCTTCGCCCACCGTCGGAATTCAGCTACATCGCGGTCGTCGGCGGAAGGCTCAATGTCGCCGAGCCGCTCGATCGGGAGACGATCGACTATCTGCACCGCGCCGCACGGGCGGGCGTGCCGATCATCGGCGTTTGCACCGGGAGCTTCGTTCTCGCCGAGGCCGGCGTCCTCGACGGCCATGCCGCATGCGTGAGCTGGCTGCATCACAACGAATTCCGCGCCCGCTTCCCCGCGATCGAGGTCACCTCGAACCGGATCTTCGTCGAAGATGCAAAGATCATCACCTGCGCCGGCGGCAGCAGCGTCGCCGACCTCGCAACCTACCTGATCAGGAGGCACGTCGGCGAAGACGCCGAACGCAATGCGCTCGAAATCATGCAGATCACGCGTCGCCGCGAGGCGAGCGAGATGCAGCCGCGAAATCCGCTCGGCCCCGTGCCGGTCCAGGACAAGCGGATCAGCCTTGCGCTGATGGTCATGGAGCAGCATCTGGAAGATCTCATCGGCATCGACGACGTGGCGAATGTGCTCGGCATCTCGCGCCGGCAACTGGAGCGCCTGTTCCAGAACGAGCTCGGGGCGACGCCGATATCCGTCTATCTGAAGCTTCGCCTCGACGCCGCGATGCGCCTCGTTGCCTCTACCGACAAGCCGCTGATCGATATCGCGCTGGAAACCGGCTTTGAGAACGTCTCGCACTTCATCCGCAAATTCCGGAAGGCCTTCTCGATCACCCCGGCGGCGGCGCGCAAGCAGCTCGCTGCCGCCCGTAACGCAGCGCCCGGCCGGCGTTAGTTTAGGTCGACAGATAGGCCGCAATCACTGCCGCTATCTGATCGGAGCTCAGAGCGTCCATCTGGGAGTCCATCAAGGCGTTCAGTTGCGTGCTAGACAGATTCCCGATGTCTTCTGTGGACAGGCCCGCCACACCGGATGCGCTGAACGAGGCGACATCTTCCGCTGAGAAGGTTGCCAGATCGTCGGTCTCCAATGCCGCGACCTGCGCCGAGGTCATCGCACCGACCTGAACTGTCGTCAAAGCCTCGGCCTGGTCTGTCGTCAAGGCGACGACGACCCTGGCGGTCAACCCCGAGACCGCGCTCGTGCTCAAGGCGACGATATGATCGGTGGAGAGCTGGGCGATGTCGTCCGTCCCCAGGGCCGCGGCCTGTATGGCGTTCAGGGCACTGATCTGCGCGGTGGACAAGGTCGCGATCTGGGTGGTGCTCATCGCCGCCACCTGGTTGTAGCTCAACGCGCCGACCTGGCTTGCTCTCAAGACTGCGATCTCGTCGGTGGAGAGCGCTGCGACAAAACTCGTCGACAATCCCTTTATGGCAGCCGCGTTGATCGCCTGCAGCTCCTCGGTCTCGAACGTTGCGAGATCCTCGGTGGTGAGACCCGCAAGCCCGTCCGCACTCAAGGCGGCAATCTGATCCGTGGACAGCGAATCGATCTGCTCGGCGCTCATCGCTCCGATCTGGGCGCTGCTCAGGCCCGCAATGCTGGCGGTGCCCAAGGCGGCAATCTCGGCGGTGGAGAGCCCGGCAATGAACTCCGTGGGCAGCCCGCTGATGGCGGCCGAGCTGATCGCCGCAAGCTCGTCGGCCGAGAAGCCTTCCAGGTCATCCGTGCTCAGCCCCGACAGCGCATCCGAGCTCATGGCGGCGATCTGCACGGTGGTAAGGGCGTCGACCTGATCGTCGCTCAGGGCCCTGACCTGATCGCTGCCGAGGCCGGCAACGCCCGCCGTGCTCAAAGCGGCAATCTGCTCCGTCGAGAGTACCGCGAGATCGTCGGTGCTTAGTGCCGCCACTTGCTTGGAGCCGAGACCGCTGATCTGCGCCGTTGACAGGCCCTCGATCTGGTCGGTGCTCAGCGCGTTGATCTGGGCGGTGGAAAGGCCTGATATGCCGGCCGAGCTCAAGGCCCCGATCTGATCGACCGAAAGCGCAGCGATGGTGTCTGTGGAGAGCCCCAACACGGCAGTCGAACTGATCGCCACTATTTCATCCGTCGAGAAGGTCTCCAGATCATCCGTGCCGAGAACGGCGATCTGCTTCGAACTCAGTGCGGCAATCTGGAACGAGGTGAGAGCCTCGACCTGGTCGATGTTCAAGGCGTTGATCTGGGCCGTTGAAAGGCCGGCGATGCCACCCGTGCCCAGCGCCGCGATCTGATCTTCCGAAAGCGCCGCTATCGTGTCGGTGGACAATCCCGCCACGGCACGCGAACTGATCGCTGCGATATCCTCGGTCGAGAAGCTTTCCAGATCGTCCGTACTCAGCGCCGCGATCTGCGTCGAACTCATCACCGCCACCTGGGCCGAGGTCAGGGCCTCGAGCTGATCGGCGTTCAGCGTGTCGATCTGGGCGGTGGAAAGGCTTGCAAACGCTGCCGCACCCAGCGCGGCAATCTGGTCCGTCGAGAGAATCGCGATGTCGTCCGTTCCCAGCACCGCCACCTGCTTGGAGTTCAGGGCTGCGATCTGGTCGGTCGACAGTGCCTCGATCTGGGCGGTGCTCAACGCCTGGATCTGGATGGTGGAAAGACCGGCGACGCCCGCCGCGCTCAAGGCGGCAATCTGATCCGCCGAAAGCGCTGCGATCGTGTCCGTGGACAATCCCGCCACGGCGCCCGAGCTGATCGCCCCGATATCCGCGCTCGAAAAGCTCTCCAGATCGTCCGTGCTCAGCACCGCAATCTGCGTCGAACTCATCACCGCGATCTGACTCATGGTCAGAGCCTCGAGCTGATCGGCGCTCAGCGCCTGGATCTGCATGGTCGAAAGCGCCGCAACGCCCGCCGTGCTCAGTGTGGCAATCTGTTCCGTCGAAAGAGCCGCAATGTCGTCGGTGCCCAGCGCCGCCACCTGCTTGGACCTGAGAGCAGCGATCTGGTCGGTCGACAGGGCCTCGAGCTGGTCGGCGCTCAAGGCGTTGAGCTGGGCGGTGGAAAGGTCTGCGACGCCGTCCGCGCTCAAGGCAGCGATCTGATCCGCCGAAAGCGCTGCTATCATGTCCGTAGACAACCCCGCTACGGCATCCGAACTGATCGCCGCGATATCCGCGGTCGAGAAGGTCGCGAGATCCTCCGTGCTCAGCGCCGCGATCTGCGTCGAACTCAGCGCCGCGACCTGTTCTGAGGTCAGGGCCGCGAGCTGCTCGGCGCTCAGCGCATCGATCTGTGCCGTGGAAAGGACCGCAATGCCAGCCGTGCCAAGCGCGGCAATCTGGTCCGCCGAGAAGGCCGCAATGTCCTCGGTGCCCAGGGCCGCCGCCTGCTTGGAGCTGAGGACAGCGACCTGTTCGGTCGACAGGGCTGCGATCTGGTCGGTGCTCAACGCACTCATTTGGGCCGTCGTAAGACCGGCGACGCCGGCCGTGCTCAAAGCCGCGATCTGTTCCGCCGAAAGCGCCGCAATCGTATCCGTGGACAGTCCCGCCACGGCGCTTGAACTGAGAGCCGCGATCTCCGCCGTCGAGAAGCCTGCAATGTCGTGCGTGCTCAGCGCAGCGATTTGCTTGGAGCCGAGCGCGGCGATCTGGTCCGTCGTCAAGGCATCGACCTGGTCCGCGCTCAGGATGGAAATATCCGCCGTGCTCAGACCGACAACGCCGCCCGCGCTCAAGGCGGCGATCTGGTCGGTCGAGAGCGCCGCGACGTCGTCCGTGCTCAACACGTCGACCTGTCTGGACGTGAACGCCCCCATCTGGGCCGTGGTCAAGGCCGCAAGCTGATCGCTGTTCAAGGCATCGACCTGCTTGGTGCTCAGCGCCGCAACGGCAGCCGTGCTCAAGGCAGCGATCTGACCGGCGGAGAAGGCAGCTATGACATCCGTCGAAAGGCCGGAAACGAGATCCGCGCCGATCGCCGCAATGTCCTCGACCGACAGCGCCGTTATATCGTCCGCATCAAGCGCGGAGATTTGCTGCGACGTCAGCCCGCCAATCTGGTCGGTCGACAAGGCGGCAATCTGGTCGGAGTTCAGAACAGCGATCTGCTTGGTGGTCAGTCCGGCGACGGCCGTGGCGCTCAAGGCTGCGATCTGATCGGTCGAAAGGGAAGCGACGGCAGACGTGGACAGTCCCGCTATGGCACTCGCGCTGATGGCAGCAATGTCCTTGATCGAGAAGACCGCCACGTCTTCCGTCCCCAGGACTGCAAGCTGCGTCGAGCTCAGGGCGCCGACCTGCGCCGCGGTCAGAGCCTCTAGCTGATCCGTGCTCAAGGCAGCGAGCTGCTTCGTGGTCAGTCCCGCCATGGCAGCCGTGCCCAAGGCCCCGATCTGATCGGTCGAGAGGGCCGTGATATCGCTTGTGCCCAAGGCGGTGACTTGCGTCGAACTCAGGGCGGCAACCTGCTTGGTGCTCAAGGCGGCGAGCTGGCTGGTACTGAGCGCGTTGACCTGTGCGCTGCTCAGGCCGGCAATGCCGGCCGTGCTCAGGGCCGCAACCCGATCCGTCGAGAGGGCCGAGACGGCGGCCGTGGAGAGGCTCGAAATGGCACTCGAACTGATGGCCGCGATGTCCTTGGTCGAGAAGACCGCAATGTCTTCCGTCCCCAGGACTACAAGCTGCGTCGCACTCAGAGCGCCGACCTGGGTCGAAGTCAGGGCTTCGACTTGATCGGTGCTCAAGGCGACGAGCTGCCTGGTGGTCAGTCCTGCGACGGCAGTGACACTCAAAGCTGCGATCTGATCGGTCGAGAGACCCGCAAGGTCGTCCGTGCCCAGGGCGGCGACCTGCGCCGAGCCCAGCGCCGCCACCTGCTTGGTGCTCAAGGCGGCGAACTGGCTGCTGCTGAGCACGTTCAACTGCGCGCTGCTCAGGCCGGCAATACCCGTCGTGCTCAGGAGAGCGATCTCATCGGTGGAAAGGGCAGCAACGACAGCCGTGGACAGTCCCGTCATGGCGCTCGCGCTGATCGCCGCAATGTCCTTGGTCGAGAAGACCGCTATGTCCTCCGTCCCCAGGGCTCCGATCTGAGTCGAACTTAGGGCTCCGACCTGGGCGGCGGTCAGGGCCTCCATCTGGTCGGTGCTCAAGGCCACGATTTGCTTTGTGCTCAGCCCGGTGATCGCCGTTGTGCTCAACGCCGCGATCTGGTCGGTCGAGAAGGCCTCGATGTCGCTCGTGTCCAGGGCGGCAATTTGCGCCGACGTCAACGCGGCGACCTGCTTGGTGCTCAGCGCGACGATCTGGTCCGTGGACAGGGCCTCGACCTGGTCAGAGGTCAGCTCGCTGATGCCGGCGGTGCCGAGCGCGGCGATCATGTCCGAGGACAGGGTCGCGACAGTCTCCGTGCTCAAGGCGGCGACTTGCGTCGATTTCAGCGCGGCAATCTGTTTGGTGCTCAAAGCGACGACCTGGTCGGAGCTCAGCGTGGCCATCTGGTCCGTGCTCAGGCCCGCGATGCCGGCGGTGCTGAGCGCGGCAATCTGCGTGGAGGACAGGGCCGCGACGACATCCTCCGACAAGCCCGAAATGGCCTTCGAGCCGATTGCGGCAATATCGGCGGTCGAGAACGCCTCTATGTCCTCCGGCTCGAGGGCCGAGAGCTGGGTGGAGCTGAGAACGGCAACCTGCGTGGAGGAGAGGGCTGCAATCTGGTCGCTGGACAGGGCGTCGATCTGGTCGGTGCTGAGGTGAGCGACGCCCTTCGTGGTCAGCGCCACGATCTGGTTCGTGGTGAGGGCCTCGATGAGATCTGCCGACAATCCGGCAACGGCGCTCGAATTGATCGCCGCGATATCGGCGGTCGAGAATGCCGCTATGTCCTCCGCACTGAGGACGGCAAGCTGCTCGGAGCCGAGGGCGGCAACCTGTGCAGTGGAGAGAGCCCCGACCTGATCGGAGGACAAGGCTTCGATCTGGTCGGCGGTCAGGCCGGCGACAGCCTTCGTGCCGAGCGCCGCGACCTGAGCCGTGGTCAAAGCCGCGACGTTGTCCGTGTTCAAGGCGGCGATTTGCGTCGAACTCAGCGCTTTAAGCTGCGCGGTGGACAGGGCCGCGGTCTGGTCGGTCGACAAGGCGGCGATCTGTGCGGTGGTCAGGCTCGCGACCGCACTCGTGCTGAGCGCGGCGATTTGAGCGGTGGAAAGCGCTGCAATGGCGTCCACGCTGACGCCCGGGGCGCCTTTGTTGGTAATTGCCGCCATCTCGGCGGTCGAGAACGTCGCTACGCCCTCTTCTCCAAGAGCGGCGAGCTGTGTCGAGCTCAGTGCCTTCACCTGCGAGACGGACAAAGCTTCTGCCTGGGCGGTCGACAGGCCGGCGATCTGGGTGCTCGACAGGCTGGCGATCGCACTCGTGCTCAAGGCCGCAATCTGATCGGTGGACAGGGACGCGATGACCTCCGCATCCAATCCCAGTATGGCTTTGTTGCTGATCGCGGCGATGTCGCCGGTCGAGAACATAGCCAACCCGTCGGTCCCCAGGGCCGCAATCTGTCGCGCGTTCAGGACCTTCACCTGTGTCACGGACAGAGCCTCGATCTGGTCGGTCGACAACGCAGCGATCTGATCGGTTGTCAGGCCCAGGACGCCCTTCGTGCTGAGCGCCGCGACCTGATCGGTGGACAAGGCCGCAAGATCGTCCGTGCCGAAGGCGGCGACTTGCGCCGAACTCAATGTCCTGAGCTGTGCGGCGGAAAGGACCGCGGTCTGGTCGGAGGACAAGGCGTCGCTCTGGGCGGTGGTCAGGCCCGAAATGGCACTGGTGCTCAGGGCAGCAACCTGAGCGGTCGAAAGCGCAGCGATGGCTTCCGTACTCACTCCCTTGATGGCCAGATTGGTGATCGCCGCGATTTCGGCAGTCGAGAATGTCGCGATGCCGTCGGTCCCGAGCGCCGCAAGCTGCCTCGAATTCAGCGCCTTCACCTGCAAGGCAGACATCGCCTCGGCCTGATCGGTGGACAGGGCGGCCATCTGCGCGGTCGTCAGGTTGGCGACCGCAGTCGTGTTCAGGGCGGCAATCTGTGCGGTGGAGAGCGCAGCGATCCCACCCGTGGTCAAGCCCCATACGGCCTTGTTGATCGCCGCGATTTCGGAAGTCGAGAATGCCGCGATGCCGTCCGTCTCCAAGGACCCGAGCTGCGCCGCGGTCAGCGCCTTCACCTGTGAGACGGTCAGTGCCTCGATCTGGTCGATCGCCAACACGCCGATCTGGTTGGTGGAAAGCCCCGAGATCGCCGAGGCGCTCAGCGCAGCAATCTGATCGGTGGAAAAAGCGGCAATATCGTCGCTGCCCAAGGCATCGATTTGCGAGGCCTTCAGGGCACCGACCTGGGCCGTCGTCAAGGCGGCAATCTGATCGGTGGACAGGGCGGCGATCTGCGCGGTCGTCAGGCCGGCGATGGCGCGCGTGCTCAAAGCGGCAATCTGATCGGTGGAAAGGGATGCGATGACCTCCGTGGACAGACCTGACACGGCTTTCGCACCGATGGCCGCGATGTCGGCGGTCGAGAAGGTCGCCAGGTCTTCCTCGCTCATGACCGAGAGCTGTAACGCGCTAAAAACCGCGACCTGGGTCGAACTCAAGGCCTCCGTCTGGTCCGTCGAAAGACCGTCGACCTGCGTCGTCGTGAGGGCCGCAACTTGGCTCGTGCCGAAGCTTTCGATGTCGGATTGGTCGAGGACGGCGAGTTGCTCCAGGGTCAAACCGACGACGGCGCTTGGGGAGATGGCGGCCAACTGCCGGGAATTGAGGACATCGACGTCCTCCGTGTCCAGCGCGGCGATCTGTGCCGATGACATCGCGCTGATCTGCTTCGTCGTCAACGAGGCGACGTCTTCCGTCGTCCAGGCAGCCACGGCCGCCGTCGAATAGGATTTGATCAGAGTGGGGCTCAGGGACGAAATGATGGAGGTCATACGTGAAAAACCCTTGGGGCCTAATTGGTCTCTATCTGCCAACGACCGCCCCGAAAGAGCAGTCGCTCCTGCAACCTCCGGCCCCTCCCCGCTGAAGGTAGGTCCGGACGAACGCCGAGATCGCCGTCGTCAGAAGGCCCGGCCCTCGTTCGAATTGCGAGCTGTGGAAGGGAAACGTCCGGATACCGGCATGGGCGATCTCATGGCTGCTTTGGGAATAAGCTGCCGTTGATAATAGTCAGCAACCTTGCGTCTGTCTGACCTTCAACATGATCACGTCTTCGTTGCGCCGGAGCGGTCCGCGCGGCGACCCCATTGCGGAACGACTTATCGTCCGTTCCCCGCTCGCATAATTCAGTTTCCGACCGGAGCGTCTGCCGATCGGGTCGCGAGCATATCGAGGCGGTTCGATGGCGCTGGTCCGCAACAACGACGATCAGATCGGCGAATGCAGGAATACCGGCATCGAGGCATTTTCCGCCGTTCGGGCAAGGTAAAGCCGTGCCGTATCGAGCGCCTCACGAATGGTCACATCCATGTCGAGATAGCGATAGGTGCCGAGCCGCCCGACAAAGGTGATCGACGCTTCCAGGCTTGCCCGCTCAACATATTGGGCCAGCTGTTCCTTGTCCCTGACGAGGCGGATTGGATAGTAGGGGATGTCGTCGGGACCGCAGGTACGGGAGAACTCCCGGTAACAGACCGAGCCCTTATGCTCTTCCCAGGGCGAGAAATGCTTATGCTCGGTGATGCGGGTATAGGGCACGGACACATCGCCGTAGTTCATGACCGCGCAACCCTGATAGTCGCCGTCATAGTTGAAGCGCTCGAAGTCGAGCGTTCGATAGCCCAGCGGTCCGAATTCGTGGTCCAGATAGCCATCGAGCGAACCGGAATAAAACACATGCGCAAAATCGTCCTTTTGCGCCCGGTCAAAACGCGCGTTCAAGGTCACATTGATGTTGGCATGATCCAGAATGCGGCCGACCATATCGCTGTAGCCGTTCTCCGGCATGCCCTGATATTTGTGCGCGAAGTAATTGTCGTCATAGTTGAAACGCACTGGAAGCCGTTTCAGGATGGACGACGGCAGCTCCGTCGGCGAGCAGCCCCACTGCTTTTGCGTATAGCCTTGGAAGAAGGCCTGGTAGAGGTCCTTGCCCACAAAGCGAAGCGCTTGCTCTTCGAAGGTTTGCGGGTCCTCGATCGACCTGTCCGCCTGCGCTTCGATGAAGGCACGGGCCTCGTCCGGCCTGAAGGTCTTGCCGAAGAACTGATTGATCGTGTGGAGGTTGACTGGAAGGGAATAGACCTGGTCCCCCGATGTCGTCTTCACACGGTTCTTGTAGGGCAGGAAGGTCTGGAAGCTGTTGACATAGTCCCAGACTTCGCGGTCGTCCGTGTGGAAGATATGCGGACCATAGACATGGATCATGACGCCGGTGTCTTCGTCGCGCTCCGTATGACAGTTTCCGGCGATATGCTCTCGCGCATCGAAGATCTCGACCTGATGACCCGCCTCGGCCAGTTCACGGCCAATGACTGCACCCGACAATCCTGCCCCGACGATACCGATTCTTCCGCTTGCGCGCATTCGAAGACGCTCCAGTCCCGTATTGAGATATTCCGAGGTGAAAGGTTGTTACGCAGCGAGCGCGCTGCGCATCAGCTCGTCATAGGCGTCGATCAAGCGATCCAAGGCCAGGCCCTGCTCCTGGGGTCCGAAGCTCAAATGGCTGACGGTGAAGTCCGAGTAGATGGCCGTGGGTCGCTCGAGCAGCATCGGCAGATCGACCGTAAGCGCGCGTTCGTCATCGCCCTTCGGCAGGGCCATATGCACGAGGTCCTTGCCCAGCCAGGCGATGAAGTTGATCGACTGGCGTTCAGTCCACTCGATCACCCTGCTCGGCAAAGGCAGATGCTTGCTGTTGGTCTGCAGGAAATAGTCGTGCAGCTCGTTGGCCCGTTGCGCGCTCTGCCAGAGGCTACCGCCAAACCCGCCCGGCGGCCGTTCAAAATGGCCAACCCCTTCGGGAATGGAGCCCGCCACCTGCTGCCAGTGGGCGCAAACCCCGTTGTTCACCACATTGGCGGAAACAACGATATATTTCGGATTGGTTCGCCTGAATTCGATGAAATCGCTGAGCTTTTCGAGATCCATATAGACGATGTCGTCGTCGCATTTCAGGAATATGGAATCCGAAAAGGTTTTCAGCCGCTTGGCGTAGTAATCATAGGCCTGCCAATAGGGCATCTGCTCGTTCGGATTGCCGACGAACCGCTGTATCCGCGACCGTACATTGCCGAGCTCCAGGTCGGCACCCCAGCCGCCGCGGACCATGACGGACGCGCCGGACGACAGGTCCAGCTCGCTCCAGCGGCCGATCGCCACGTTGTTGACATGGAGGGAGGGAACACCTGCCGCATCGATGCTGAGCACAATCTGATTGGTAGTGCCTGGTGACAGGACGCCAGGAGTGGGTCGGCTCCACAGGGCCGGGACATCATTGCGATCGAAACTCCTGAGCTGGCTCAGCGGCAGTTTCCGCAACACGGAGTGCGAGTTGCTCCAACCGCCGACAACCAGTTCGAAATAGTCTTCGCTGCCGTTCGGAACGATGGCGATATGAAGGTCGTTGGTGATCGTCGCGCTGAGGCGCAGCGCTTGATTGGGAGCTACCGATCCGTTGGACTGATAGGGCGCAGCGGAACCCATATAGCGGACGGGTCCGAATTCGCGCGTCACCCACTCATGATCCTGTTGCGAGCGGGTGAAATCCCAGACATGCCATTCGTCAATTATCCCGGCATCCAGGGCGGAATGGATGTAGCGGGTGAGGATTTCCATCCTCTTCTGTCTGCCTGCAAATGTGACAAGTATAACCGGAGCCATATCATCCTCACTGTCTGAAACTGGTGCCACTCAACGCACGTCGGCTGTCGCCGCTGTCCACAAGCGGGAGTCGAACGGGATCGGCGAAAAGGCATGCCACTCAGCCAGTTTCGCGACGTACTGCTGCCGATAGGCGGTGCTGCCAGCGAACTCCACGTTTTCCTTCATGATCTCCGCCGCGATCTCGTAATAGATGTCGAGATTGCCGAGATCGGGCACAGGCGTTTCGCCGCGCTCGCACTCACCCTGCATTTGCCAGAACAGCTCCTCCAGGCGCCGGACGAGAGCCGGGATGTCGCGCAATACGCTGGCCTCGCGGCGGCTCTCCAGGGCCTGCCTGACAGCTGCGAGGCTTTGGCGGTCCCGGGCAAATCCGATCGCCTTCCGGACGAAGTCGTCCGGTCCGTCGCAAATGAGCTCCGGCACACCTGCCGCGGCGACGATGCTCGAGCAGAAGCGCGATGCGAAGCCGTTGCCGGGGAACGTCAGGACGGGCAGTCCCATGGTGAGCGCGTCGCCTGCGGTGGAGTGCGCGCCATAAGGGAAGGTGTCGAGGAACAGGTCGGCCAATCCGATGCGCGCCAGATGCTTGGGGTTGGGAGCCTTCGAAGCGAAGATCAGGCGCTCGGGCGCCACACCGCGCTGTTCGGCTGCCTGCTTGAGGCGCTGATCGACATCCTCGCCACCGCCGAGCAGCCAGAGGAAGCTGCCCGGGGTCGCGGAAAGGATCGCCATCCAGCGGTCGAAGCATGCGGCGGTGATCTTCTGCATGCCGTTGAAGCAAGCGAATATGAAGGCATCCTCGGGCAGCCCCACTTCGGTACGGCTCGGCCGCGGCGCGATCTGCCTCTTGCGGTCGACGGGTTGGTTGCAGGGTATCCTCAGCACCTTTTCCGAATAGTAGATCTCGTTTTCCGGCGGGATGATGTGCTCGTCGGCGATGATGTACTGGTGGAAGGGGCTGCCCATGGTACCCGGGTAGCCACAGAAGCTGACAATCACCGGTGCCGGCCGATAGGCGAAGATCCTAGTGCGGGCATGTTTCGTGTAGCCGTTGACATCGACGAGGATATCGATTTCATCGGCAATGATCCGCTTGGCAGCATCGCTGTCACTGACCGTGGAAATATCGCGCCAGCAGTCGATGGCGCTCATCATCCGCGTCTGCGTCGCGTCGCCGGTCCGCACTTCGCCGCAATAATAGGCATAGATTTCGACGCTGTTCTTGTCGTGCGTCTCGAAGACTTCGCTGAGGGCGAAGCCGACCGCGTGATCGCGCAGGTCAGACGACACATAGCCGATACGCAATCGTTGCCCGGTTCCGGTTTTGCGGCGGGGCTGAAGCTTCGGGAAGTCGCTCAAATCGGGGCGGCCGACCAGCGACTTGCAGTAGCGATAGGCCTTGGCAAGCTGGAAGACCGGATCGTCGGCATAACAGGCAAGGGTCAACGGTGACAGCGCATCGAGCAGTTGCCGAACCGAGACATGCTCCGAAGGAACCAATGTCGGCCACTTGCATTGGCGTTGCCGCAGCGAGGTCCAATGCTGACCGGCCTCGGTCTTGTCCGGCCTCAACTCGATCGCCTTCCAGAGCGTGTTTTCCGCCTCCTCCATCAGACCGGCATTCTCGAGCACCCGACCCATGTGCTGGAGCACCATCAGGCGATGAGCAACGCGCTCCGGCGTGATTTCGGAAGTCGTCTCGGCATAGGCTTGCCATTGTTGAATCGCCTGTCCCGTCAGACCGGCATCCTCCAGCGCGCGGCCGAGATTGATATGGCCCTGAGCGAAGCGCGGTTCGAGCTTCAGGCAACCGCGCAGCGCATGAATGGAGCCGGCGAGATCACCCATCTGGCGCAGCGTGACGGAGTAGTTGAAATAGACCAGGTGCAGTAGCGGATTGGAGTCGTTGTAGGCGATCCAGGATTTGTAGAGTTCGGCGGCCTGCTCTCTTTGCCCGGTCGCATTGAAACTTTCCGCGAACTGGAACAACTCCGTCAGCGGAAGCCGCTGCTGACGCGCCCTTTCCAAGAAACCGGCAAGTGGCGAAGCAGGATCCGAGGCGAGATGAGTATAGATGGTCATGGAATTCCCACTGACAGGCGAGTTGACGACCGACGCTGCGAACATGTTCGAATGCTATTTTAGGCCATTAACCGGATTAGCTTGCCTTGGGCTTGCGCCTCCTCGACTGCTTGTGGAGCGGGTATCGTTCGAGATAGACGGAATCCGCTTGCGCAGTTTCTCGTCGCGCGGCACGCAAGAAGCGGCAGAGGGCCGTCATCGACCCTCTCGGCATTTTAGGTTCGCTGAATATTGCCAACCACCAACTCGATGTGTAGCGTCGCGTCAAACATGAGTTTGCGTCCCGAATCGTCGCTCGCAGGTTGAGTCCGGTGGAACATTGCGGCACTCGCTTTGGTCCGCGCCGTTAACTAAAATTTTAACTTTCGTCGCTAGTCGTAGTAACCGAGTACCGCAGTCAGCAACCGCCGGATGAGGCTGCGGCGAAGGTGACGGAACCGATCTCGCCAAGGGTAAGGTTTCATTCATAGGCGTAGGAAATAGGACGCACTCGTCCTGTCTGCATGAAGCTTTCCGAACGCTAGGGCTCACGCGAGCCATGTCCCTCAACCCGATATTTTCGCCCATCAGGACGGTTTGACAGCCGAAGCTGGTCTCGCGTCCGGGTGGACGGGCGTCGCATGTGGTCGCACGCATCACGCGCTTGGACCCTCATGGGTTCCCAGCGCTTGTCGCACGGTCGGCGCCAACGGGGTGAATTCCACAGCGATTAACTTTGAAGGCTCGCGTCCATGACTTCCATCATCTCTTCTCTGAGCGTCAACCAGATCAAGTCTCTGTCGACGACCGTCATTGCCTCTCTGACCACGACAGATGTTGCGGCAATGACGACCGCCCAGGTCAAGGCACTCTCCTCGACCCAAATCGCGGCGCTCGATACCGAGGATGTCGCGACCTTCACCACCGCACAATTGAGCGCCATTTCGGCAACCTCCGTCGCTGGCATCAGCCTCGACCAGTTGGCAGCCATCGATGCGGCCAAGATTGCAAGCCTCGCGACGTCCCAGGTAGCGGCTCTGAGCTCGGCACAGATCGACGGATTGACCTCCGACCAGGCCGAGGCTCTGACCACGGCGCAAGTGGCCGCCCTCACCTCGACGCAAATCGCGGCTTTGAGCTCGGAAGACATCACCGCCTTCTCGACCGCCGAGATCGCGGCGATCTCCGTCACCGCGCTCGCAGGTCTCTCCACCGACAATCTCGCGGCCCTGTCGACCGACCAGGCCGCTGCGCTGAAGACCACCCAGGTCGCAGCGCTGAAGACCGCCCAGGTCGCCGCCCTCACGACGGACCAGGTCACGGCGCTCACCTCGTCGCAGGTCGCAGTCCTGAGCTCGACGCAGTTGAAGGCCCTGAGCACCGACAATATTGCCGCGCTCTCCACCGACCAGATCGCAGTACTCAACTCGAAGAGCGTCGCAGCTCTGACTTCGACACAGATCGGCGCGCTGACGTCCGACCAGGCTGAGGCTCTGACCACCGCACAAGTCGCTGCGCTGACCTCGACGCAGATTGCAGCTCTGGCCTCGGAGGATATTGCCGCCTTCTCGACCGCCGACATTGCGGCAATCACGGTCACGGCGCTGACGGGTCTTACCACCGACAATGTTGCGGCACTGTCTACAGACCAGGCCGCGGCATTGAAGACCACCCAGGTCGCAGCGCTGAAGACCGCCCAGATCGCCGCCCTCACCTCGGACCAGGTCGTGGCGCTCACCTCGTCGCAGGTCGGCGTGCTGACCTCCGCGCAGATTTCGGCGCTCACCACCGACAATGTCGCCGCACTCTCCACCGACCAGGTCGCAGCCCTCAACTCGAAGACTGTCGCAGCGCTGAGCTCGGCACAGATCGGCGCCCTGAGCTCCGATCAGGTCGAGGCGCTGACCGCCGTACAGATCGCCGCGCTGGATTCGGCCGATATTGCGGCCCTCGCTTCCGAAGATATCGCAACTTTCTCGACCTCGGAGATTGCGGCTATTACCGCGACTGCCCTGTCGGGTCTTAGCACCGGCAATGTCGCGGCGCTCTCCACCGATCAGACCGCAGCGCTGAAAACCGGCCAGCTCGCAGCGCTGAAGACGACGCAGATTGCCGCCCTCACCTCCGACCAGGTCGTGGCTCTCACCTCGTCCCAGGTCGGAGCCCTGAGCTCGACGCAGGTTTCGGCGCTCTCCACCGACAATGTCGCGGCACTCTCCACCGATCAGGTCGCGGCGCTCAACTCGAAGGCGATCGCGGCACTGACTTCGGCACAGATCGGCGCCCTCAGCTCCGACCAGGCCGAGGCCCTGACCACGGCACAAGTGGCGGCGCTGACCTCGACGCAGATTGCGGCTTTCGCCTCGGAGGATATCGCCGCCTTCTCGACCGCCGACATTGCAGCGATCACCGTGACCGCGCTCGCAGGTCTTTCCACCGACAATGTCGCCGCACTCTCCACCGATCAAGCCGCGGCGCTGAAGACTACCCAGGTCGCAGCGCTGAAGTCCACGCATATTGCCGCCCTTACCTCGGATCAAGTCACGGCGCTCACCTCGTCCCAGATCGGAGCCCTGACCTCGACGCAAGTGAAGGCGCTCTCCACCGACAATGTCGCGGCGCTCTCCACCGACCAGGTCGCAGCCTTGAATTCGAAGAGCGTCGCAGCGCTGAGCTCGGCACAGGTCGAAGCCTTGAGCTCGGATCAGGCTGAGGCCCTGACCACGGCACAAGTGGCATCGCTCAGCTCGACGCAGATCGCGGCTTTTGCCTCGGAGGATATTGCCGCCTTCTCGACCGCCGATATTGCGGCAATCACGGTCACTGCACTGACCGGCCTTAGCACCGACAATGTCGCGGCACTCTCCACCGACCAGGCCGCAGCGCTGAAGACCACCCAGGTTGCAGCGCTGAAGACCGCCCAGATCGCCGCCCTCACCTCGGACCAGATTGCCGCCCTGAGCTCCTCCCAGGTCGGAGCGCTGACATCGTCGCAGGTGTCCGCAATCAGCACCGACAATATTGCGGCTCTCTCCACGGACCAGGTGGCGGCACTGAACTCGAAGACCGTCTCGGCCCTAAGCTCGGCACAGATCGAAGCCCTGAGCTCCACCCAGGTCGAGGCTTTGACCTCGGTTCTTGTCGGCGCGCTCAGCTCGACACAGCTGGCCGCCTTGGCGTCGGAAGACATCGCAACCTTCTCGACCGCCGACATTGCGGCGATTTCTGTGGCCGCGCTTGCGGGTCTCAGCACCGACAATGTCGCGGCACTGTCGACGGATCAAGCCGCAGCCCTGAAGACCACCCAGGTCGCAGCGCTGAAGAGCACGCAGATCGCCGCCCTTACCTCGGACCAGATCGCCGCCCTGAGCACCACCCAGGTCGGTGCGCTGACCTCGACGCAAGCGTCCGCGATCGGCACCGACAGCCTCGCGGCACTTTCCACCGACCAGGTCGCGGCCTTGAACACCAAGACCCTGGCGTCTTTGACGACGGTGCAGATCGACGCCATGAGCTCCGATCAGCTCGAAGCACTGACTTCGGGGCAGGTCGCCGCTTTGACCATGGCACAGTTGGGTGCTCTGGCCTCGGAAGATATCGCAACCTTCTCGACCGCCGACATTGCAGCCATTACTGTCGCAGCGCTCGCGGGCCTCTCGACCGACAATGTCGCGGCACTGTCGACCGACCAGACCGCAGCATTGAAGACCACTCAGATCGCTGCTCTGAAGACCGCCCAGATCGTCGCACTCACCTCGGATCAGGTCGTGGCGCTCACCTCGTCCCAGGTCGGAGCCCTGAGTTCGACGCAGATTTCGGTGCTCTCCACCGACAATGTCGCCGCACTCTCCACCGATCAGGTGGCGGCGCTGAACTCGAAGACGGTCGCAGCTCTAACCTCGGTCCAGATCGACGCCTTGAGCTCCGACCAGGCCGAGGCTCTGACCACGGCGCAAGTGGCTGCACTTGGCTCGACGCAGCTCGCCGCCTTGGCCTCGGAGGATCTCGCGACCTTCTCGACCGCCGACATTGCGGCCATCACGGTCAGTGCGCTCGGCGGCCTCTCCACCGACAATCTCGCGGTCCTGTCCACCGATCAGGCTGCGGCATTGAAGACCACGCAGGTCGCGGCGCTCTCCACCGCCCAGATCGCCGCTCTCACCTCGGACCAGCTCACGGCGCTCACCTCGTCGCAGGTCGGAGCTCTGACTTCGACGCAGGTGAAGGCGCTCTCCACCGACAATGTCGCGGCGCTCTCCACCGATCAGGTCGCAGCCTTGAACTCGAAGAGCGTCGCAGCTCTGACGTCGACACAGATCGAAGCCCTGAGCTCCGACCAGGCTGAGGCTCTGACCACGGCGCAAGTGGCGGCGCTGACCTCGACGCAGATTGCGGCTCTGGCCTCGGAGGATATCGGAACCTTCTCGACCGCCGACATCGCAGCGATCACGGTCACGGCACTGGCGGGTCTCAGCACCGACAACGTCGCGGCGCTTTCCACCGATCAGGCCGCAGCCCTGAAGACGACCCAGGTCGTGGCGCTGAAGACGGCCCAGATCGCCGCCCTCACCTCGGACCAGGTCGCGGCGCTCACCTCGTCCCAGGTCGGAGCCCTGACCTCGGCGCAGATCACGGCTCTCTCCACCGACAATGTCGCGGCGCTCTCCACCGACCAAGTCGCGGCGCTGAACTCGAAGACGGTTGCAGCGCTGAGCTCGGCTCAGATCGGTGCCCTGAGCTCCGATCAGGCGGAGGCTCTGACCTCAGCCCAGATCGCCGCTCTGGACTCGGCCGACATCGCGGCTCTGGCTTCCGAGGATATTGCGACATTCTCGACTTCGGAGATTGCGGCAATCACCGCGACCGCCCTGTCGGGTCTTACGACCGACAATGTCGCGGCACTGTCGACCGATCAGGCAGCAGCCCTGAAGACCGGCCAGGTCGCAGCGTTCTCGACCGCCCAGATCGCCGCGCTCACTTCGGACCAGGTCACGGCGCTCACCTCGTCCCAGGTCGGGGTCCTGAGCTCCGCGCAGATTACGGCGCTCTCTACCGACAATGTCGCGGCGCTCTCCACCGACCAGGTCGCGGCGCTGAATTCGAAGACGGTGGCGACTTTGACTTCGGCACAGATCGAAGCGCTGAGCTCCGATCAGGCTGAAGCCCTGACCACGGCACAAGTGGCCGCGCTCGGCTCGGCGCAACTTGCAGCCTTGGCCTCCGAGGATCTGGGGACCTTCTCGACCGCCGACATTGCGGCGATCACGGTCACCGCGCTGACGGGTCTTTCCACCGACAATCTCGCGGCACTGTCCACCGATCAGGCAGCGGCGCTGAAGACCACCCAGGTCGCGGCGCTCTCCACCGCCCAGATCGGGGCGCTCACTTCGGATCAGGTCGCGGCGCTCACCTCGGCCCAGATCGGAGCCCTGACCTCGACGCAACTGGCCGCGCTCAGCACGGACAATGTCGCGGCGCTCACCACCGATCAGGTCGCAGCCCTGAGCACGAAGGTCATCGGCGCCTTGAGCTCCGACCAGATCGACGCGCTGAGTTCCACACAGGTCGAAGCGCTGACTTCAGCACAGGTCGCAGCGCTCGACTCGGCCGACATTGCGGCGCTTTCCACGGAGGATCTCGCGACCTTCTCGACCGCCGATATCGCCGCGATCAGCACGACTGCCCTGGCCGGTCTGTCCACGGACGATATCCTGAGCCTCTCCAGCGACCAGTTGCTGGCCGTCACCTCAACGCAGGTAGAAGCTCTGGACGGCTCGCAGGTGGAGGCGATTATCGCGGCATACCAGGCCATCTAACGGCATCGGTGCCGGGGGACCTGGTCCCCCGGCACCGAACGTGTGATCAGTCAGGACAACCGTCTGTAGCCCAAGCCTGATCTCATCGAGCTTACGGCCCCACCTCGACAAAGGTGGGGCCGTTGCAATTCGCCCGATGCCTCTGGCACACACCCTTCCAGCCTCACCGGGCTCTGATGCCGAATTCGCCTGTTCGCTGTGAGCGTAATGTGCCGGCCGGAGGGCATGCATTGTCACGGCTCCCGACAGGTTCAGCTTTGATTGAATGATCCGTCCTTACGCACTATTGATAACGAAGAAGCTGCGACCGATGTGGCGTATTGTCCCTTCGATGCCTGGATTGATGACGTGAGGATGAAGGCCAATCAGTAGCAGACATCGAGTCCTCGCCCTCACGGTGAGGGAAATGAAGATGACCGGGAGCAAGTCATGTGCCGAAACATAAGACCCCTGTTCAATTTCGATCCGCCGGCGACGGACGAGGAAATTCACGATGCCGCGCTGCAGTTCGTGCGCAAGTTGAGCGGAACGACCAAACCGTCGAAACGCAATGAGGCGGCGTTCGAGTCCGCGGTCAATTCGATCGCCGCATGCGCCCGGGAACTGCTCGATTCGCTGGAGACTGCGCAACCTCCCCGCAACCGCGAGGACGAAGCCGCTAAAGCTCGCGCGAGAATGGCGATCCGGTTCGGCTGACTGTGCCGGGCGTCACACCGCCGCCATCCCGGGAACCGCCCTGACCCACCAGCGTCGCCGCATCATTTCGTGATGACCCGTTCGCGGTAGGTGGACGCGAGCTCTCTCGCGTTTCGTTATCGTCCGCTGGAGGCGGCGAATATCCGTTATGTACCTGTCAAAACACGCTTCGGCAGCTGCCTGCAGAACTCGCAGAACCGTCGAGCGGAGCGCACACAGGCGCGGATGTGAGACGAATTGATGACGGCGGCGTCCAGTCATGCCTTGCATCGTCATTCTTTGAACTTATATTGCACTGCAACAAATATATATAACGGGGCTTTCCATGGCTGCATGCTCCCTTCACGCGAAGAGAGCGCTCCTTGCCCATGATCGAAAGGAATCGTCTCATGACAAATTCAATGAACAGTATAGACGCTTCTGCCACCTGCCGGGGCCACATCGATATAGGCGACGCCGTGCGGCAATCTCGCGAAGCGGTGGGATATAGCATCGAGGATCTCGCGCTTACCTGCGGTTTGACCGGCGCTGAAATTACGAGAATTGAACTCGGCGCTGATGTCGACCCCGGCAAGCTCAGGCGCATCGCCGCCGCACTCCGAGTGCCAACCTCCGCGTTCCTGCTCAACTAGAGCGCCGCGCGTTCGCTTGAGCGCGCAAAGGACGCCTAGAGCATCTTTTCTGCTCTCAGCGGTTCCGGCTGAAAGCAAGATGCTCGGAATTGGGCGTCGCACTGCTCTCGGATGCGACGCCCAGCCTTCTGTCTTCAAGGGGCAATGGCCAAACCGGAACGGCAGTTGAAAAGCGGGACGCTCGTTTGTGCCCCCGCTATCTCGACGATCAGCCGCGATGGCCTCGCTCTGTCGAGGAAAACCGTGTTGCGTGCCACCTGCCGTGCTAGGCTCAAACCCGCCGGCGCCGGCGCTCGGTGGGTAGACGTCGATCAGCTTGGCTGTGAAATCCGTGTCCGGCGCGTCAATCGCCGCCCAGAGCTCTACGGCAACCCGCCCGAGGATCGTCAGAGCTTCGGCGAGCGGCTCGGTTTCGAAGGAGAGGACATCGCAGCGGGCGGAGAGCGGCAGCCCGGGGTTGCGGCAACCGAAGAACGTCTCGTCCTCTCTTTGATCGAAACCGCCGCCGGCGAAGATCGGCTGACCGCTGGTCAGCGCTCCGCCGATGGTCGGAACCGGATCGTCGGGATCGAAATCATAGCTGAGAGGAGCAATATCGGACGCAGGAAGGCTCTCTGAAAGCCTGCCCTTCGGATGCAGGTAGAAGCTTCGTTCCATCATGTCGGGCACTGGCCGTTGTTTGGCGGTGATCCAGCATCCACCGTGGTCCAGACGGCCTTCGTCGTTCCTCGTGCCGCTTCCCCCGCCTATCACGAAAAGACGGATCGGCGCCTTATCGAGCTCCTCCTCCGGCTCGCCCTTCATCCAACGATCGAACCAGCGGCGGCGAAATTCCAGAAAGCTTTCGGCGACATTGCCGCCAATGGGGCCCCTCGGGCCGAAATCGACGCCGCCGGCAAAGGTCAGGTTGCGATCGCCGTGCAGGCACGGCCCCATGATCAGGGCGAGCGGCCGTCCTCCGCTGCGCCCGAGGCCGGCGAAGTTCTCGAAGGTTGTCGGGACATAGGCATCGAACCAGCTCGACATCTGGCATGATGGCCCAAGCGGCCCATCGGATCTCGGCCGCCCTGGGCTTTCGCTCGGCGGCTTCGAAATGATGCAAGAGTTACCGGTGCGAGAGGATCGCGATCGTCTTCACCGACGCGATCGAGGACAACCAAGTCGTCCGGCCGGCACTGGGACCTGTGCGTGAATAATGAACCGTGTCTCGAGGTGCGCGTCGGGGCGGCGGCCGCCTTGCTGAGGTACTGAAGGCTGAGAGTCCTACCGGCGATCATATGCCGTTTTCCGGCGCCGGCTAACTATTGACACGAGCGCCCCCATCCGCCGGGCGCATTCGTCCCATACTTTGCCATCGCGCCACAGATACTTCGGTAGAATGGGTTCGCCGGACGGATAGTCGCATTCTGGTCAGTGCCGGCCGCGGCGTTCTGAAGGAAACGATGCCGGTTTGAACCAACTTGCCGTCGATCATTCGATTTAGACGCGGCCTCGGCCGCGATTGGAGATAACCCATGAAAATCGTCATTATTGGTGGAACCGGCCTTATCGGGTCAAAGACTGCCGAGCGCTTGCGCAAACGCGGGCACGAAGTCATCGCTGCGGCGCCGAATACAGGCGTCAACACGATTACGGGGGAAGGCCTCGCCGGCGCTCTCGAGAATGCCGAAGTGGTCCTTGATCTCGCAAACTCCCCGTCATTCGAGGACAAGGCCGTACTCGAGTTCTTCGAGACATCGGGCAAGAATCTGTTGGCCGCAGAGAAAATCGCAGGTGTGAGGCACCACATAGCACTGTCCGTGGTCGGCACCGAACGCCTGCCGGAGAGCGGCTACTTGCTCGCAAAGCTGGCGCAGGAGAACCTGATCCGAACATCAGGCATTCCTTATACGATTGTGCACTCCACACAGTTCATGGAGTTCCTTAGCGGCATCGCCCAGTCGGGCACTGTCGGCGACACGGTCCACCTGTCACCTGCCTTCGTACAGCCGATTGCATCGGACGACGTCGCGGATGCAATGACTGACGTGGCATTGGGACAACCGCAGAATGGCATCGTCGAGATCTCCGGCCCTCAACGGGTAAAGCTCAATGAATTGATCGGGCGCTACCTCCAGAAGATGAACGATCCGAGAATGGTCGTGGCAGATCCGGACGCGCGCTATTTCGGTGCACGTCTTGAGACCAACTCCCTCGTTTCGGACAAGAGCCCGCGTCTCGGCAGCATTACCTTCGAACAGTGGTTCGCCGTCACTGCACAGCAGAAGAAAAAAATCAACATGGCGGCGAGTTAAGGAGACCCGAAATGTTCGCGAATATTTTTCGTGTTGCAATGCTGAGCTTGCTGCCTTTGACCAGCGCCGTTGCGGGAGACGCAAAAACCGCCTCGAAAGTGACGCTCGTTTACGATCATGAGCTTCCAAATGTGCCGGGCAAAAGCATCCGTGGGGTTCTTGTGGAATACGATCCCGGTGGATCCAACGCAGCACACACTCACCCACCGTCCGCCTTCATCTATGCGACGGTACTCGAAGGCGCCATTCGCAGCCAGGTCAATGATGGGCCGGAGAAGGTCTACAAGGCCGGAGAAAGCTGGTCTGAGATGCCGGGCGACCGACACAGTGTCAGCGCAAACGACAGTGAAACGGCACCCGCAAAGCTGCTGGCCGTTTTTGTTGTCGACACAGACCAACGCGAACTGACTTATCCATTGGAGAAGTGATGTGCGAGCGCTGGCCGCGGCAGAAGAGTTCGCGGCCAGCTTCTGTCCGGAAGCATCCAAGCCGGTCCTAACCTTCATGGTTCCTGCAGGGGGAGTTTTCCCGACGTCTCCCCGCCGTTGAGCACAACCTGATTGAAATCCAAGGCGCTGATAGGAATGCGAGGAGTTGGCCCGGGGACGTGGAGCAAGGCTGAGCTCTGCTCCACGCAGGGTTGCCATCAGACGCCGGCTTGCTGCCGTTTCAGCGGTGGCATATGTCGTTCATACCGGCGGCTGCGATCACAGTTCCAAGGATGCCGAGGAGCAGGCACGCCGCCTAACCTGCGAGCGCTTTGCGCCGCCAGGGCCGATCCCTGGTAAAGATAAGTCTCCCGCAACCAGCAAGGGCAACCGCCAAGGAGAGCCAGATCGGCAGGAGAGTGATCAGTTGCTCTCACGTGATGGTGGTCAGCGATGGGGTGCTAACGCTGCCAGGCGAGATGTTGGGACACAACGCCGACCCGGCCGTCCGGGCGGCCTGGCTGGACGACATGTTCCTGCCTCCGGACGTGCTCGATTGGGCGCTGAACGTGGTCGTGGTGCGCAGCGGCGGCCGGACCATACTCATCGACGCCGGACTAGGGTTGGACCCGGACTTGGACTTGCCGCGGGCAGGGTAGTTGATCAAGCGACTGGAGGCCGCCGGCATCGATCTTGCATCCGTGACCGACGTGGTGCTGACCCACATGCACATGGACCACATTGGCGGGCTGCTCGTCGACGGGGTAAGGACCGGCTGCGTCCGGACCTGCGGATCCACGTGGCGGCCGCCGAGGTCAAGTTCTGGGAGTCGCCCGATTTCTCCCGCGTCTCCATGCCGCCGGGGTTCCCGGACGCACTTCGGGCGGCCGCCACCCGGTTCGCAAAAGAGTACCGCAGCCAGCTACGGCTGTTCGATGAGGAGTACGAGGTGGCGCCGGGGGTCGTCGTCCGTCGCACCGGCGGCCACACCCCCGGGCACAGCGTGGTCCGCCTGGCGTCCGGCGGCGACCGGCTGACGTTCGCCGGCGACGCCGTGTTCGCGGTCGGGTTCGACTACCCCGACTGGCACAACGGCTTCGAACACGACCCCGAGGAGGCGGCCCGCGTCCGGGTTCGCCTTCCGGGAGCTGGCGGCGACCCGCGAACCGCTGGTGGCCACTCACCTGCCGTTCCCGTCCGTCTGCCATGTGGCGGTCGACGGCGACCACTTTCGTTGGGTACCGGCCGTCTGGGACTACTGACCTGGGTTAGATCCTGACCCTAGAGCGGTTCCGGCTTTGACTGAATCGGGGATTCCGTTTTAGTCCGTTTTGTGATTCAAGATGCTGGCTGGAGCGGAGGCCAGCATCTGATGACGCGACCTCTTTCGAATGATCTTCGTGAACGTGTTGTTGGCGCCATTGAGGCGGGCGAAAGCTGCCGATCGGTGGCGGCTCGTTTCGGCATTGCCGTATCGTCGGCGGTGAAGTGGTCTCAGCGCTACCGTTCGAGCGGGTCGGTGGCGCCCGGCAAGATGGGCGGCCACCGCAAGCATGTGCTGGAGCCGCACCGTGCGTTCATCGCGGAGCGGATTAACCAGACGCCGCATTTGTCGCTGCACAGGCTGAAGGAAGAGCTGGCGGCGCGTGGGGTGAAGGTGTCGCACGATACGGTCTGGCGGTTCCTGCGCCGCGAGGAGCTACGATTTAAAAAAAACACTGTTCGCCCTTGAGCAGGCCCGTGCCGATATTGCCCGCCGGCGGCAGCGCTGGCGCTCCTGGCAGTCCGGTCTCGATCCGAGACGGCTGGTGTTCATTGACGAAACCTGGATCAAGACCAACATGGCGCCGCTCTATGGCTGGGGGCCACGCGGCAAGCGCCTGCGCGGCTTTGCCCCGCACGGCCACTGGCGCACGCTGACCTTTGTCGGCGCTTTGCGCCATGATCGGCTGACGGCGCCTTGCGTCTTCGACGGACCGATCAACGGTCAGTGTTTCCGCGCCTATGTCGAACAACAGCTCGTGCCCGTGCTCGAGCCTGGCGACATCGTCATCATGGACAATCTCGGCTCGCACAAGTCGGTGGCAATCCGACAGATGATCCGAGCCGCCGGCGCAAGGCTCTGGTATCTGCCGCCATACTCGCCCGATCTCAATCCGATCGAGCAGGCCTTCGCCAAAATCAAACACTGGATGCGGGCGGCACAGAATCGAACCGTCGAGCACACATGGCAATACCTCGGCAGCCTTGTCCCATCACTCCAGCCCGACGAATGCAGCAACAACTTCGCCAACGCCGGTATGCTTCCGTCAAAACCTGAAACGCTCTAAGCCACGGAAATATCGGGCTATTCGAGACCAACAGGGTGACTGGTTTGGCTGGACTGAATGGTGCCCGGAGGCGGATTTGAACCACCGACACGCGGATTTTCAATCCGCGCCTCTTGGCGAGGATTCAAGTACTTCCATCCGAAATTCTGTCAAACCGGCTTCTGCCGATCAAACACTTACAGCAGATTTGTCAAACAAAATGAACGAGGCTTGCACCATCCGGCGCGGCCCCAGAACCGCTCATTATGCGACCATTCCCAATCATGTGTTCGAGGATGTTCGCCTGTCGATGGGCGCGCGTTGGCTGTTAGGGTACCTTCTCTCCAAACCCGACAATTGGCAGGTTCAAATCGGCGACATCTGTAGGAAGGGGAATTGCGGCCGCGACAAGGCGCGCTCCATGATCCGCGAGCTGGAGCAAACGGGCTATGCCAAGCGTGAAGTGGAGCGCGACCCCGATGGCCGTTTTAAGCGCGTAGGCCTTGTAATTTACGACGAGCCGCAGCCGCCGGGGGACATCAGCCGTCGCAACGATCAGCGGGAGCGCGGACGGATTCCCTCTTTACCAGCGACGGAAAATCCGTCGACGGATTACCCGTTGCCGAAGAATCCCCCCCTTAGCAATACCGAGGGCCTAGCAAACACGGAATCTCAGAATCCCCCCCTCTCATCCCCCAGAGGCGAAGCGAGAGAGGCAGCCGACTCGGTGGCGAAGGCTCGCCAGCAGGCAGGCGAGGCCAAGGGAGGTGATCGCAAGCTCTTCCAGCGGTTGGTGAATAACTGGCCAGGCTTTGCAGGCTTGTCGCTAGCCGGCGCAGAACGGGAGTTTGCGAAGCTATCGTCAGAGGACAGGGAAACGGCCGTAAAGATGCGTGACCCTTGGTTCGCGCTGTTGCGCCGGCAGGGCAAGGACCATACTCCGGCGCCCTCGACTTACCTGAAGGAGCGACTTTGGAAAGCCGTGCCTGCGGCTGTCCCGCAACCGGCCTCGTGCTTGATCAACGCCGCCGCGCCGTTTGGAAAAGCATGGATGAATCGTCTTATACGGCTCCTCGAATCGGATCCTGTTGAACCACCACCGCCATCCCGTTTTATCAAGAGCCTCATCGATGGGGGCGGCGAGGCCGGTCGTCGCGCCGTTCTCGAACGACGAGCAAAGTATGGCTACCCAGCGATAAACGAAATGCTCCGAAGGGCCGAGGACGGCAAGGGAATTCCCGTTCCTGTCGACGACGCGGTGTCTCTGCCGGACATGGAGGCGATTGCCGTCGGTTCCGAAGAATTTGAAGAGTGGCGCGCGGTGTTTGCAGAGCGGGGCTGGCCTTGGCCGCAACCTCCGAAGAACATCAAATATGTTTGGTTCCCGGCCGGGGGACCAACGTCGCTGCTCCAGTCGCGGGCGACTTCTCGCCCCTAGCAGCCGGGGGCGTGAAGAGAAGGACGGAGTGGAAGAAACTTTTGGTCGAGAGCCGACGTGCACCCCCCCATTAGGTTCTTCCAGCGCCCGCGTCGAATGCGGATTGAGCGGCGGCGCGGTCGATTGACCTGTTAGCGGGTGGGCGGCACTTCAGTCTTTTCTTGTTGTTTTTCGTAATGCATGAACAAGAACCCGACCGAAGTCACTGGCCGGAAATCGCGCTGGCGGCGGCTGCCATCGAGAAACCGCCCAGGATCACTGAGGCGAGTTTGTAGGAGTGCCGTCGCACTCCCAAGGGCAGGCAGCCTCCGAAAAAGACCCAGCCAAGGCCCGCAAGTGTCGACATGGCAGCGTAGGCCGCCACCCAAACGGAAGCCTGGATGTCGGCTCCGGATGGTATCAATACCGTGCCGACCAGCATGGCCTTGGGGTTTACGAGGGTGGTCAGCAACACGCGAACGAACAATTGCCTGACCGACTTCGCAGTCGTGAGGAATGGCGTGCCCCAAAGCCGGACGGCCGAGTACAGCAACCAGCCCGCCGCTAGCAACTTGACTGTGGCGGATGCGATCGCGTTTGCCTGGATGCGATCGGCCACGGCAACGAAGAACGATACAGCCAGAACATAACCCATCGCCTCCGCGAGGGGCATAATCGCCGCCCGCCGAATGCCAAGCGATGCTCCGCATGTTGCCAGGACGGTGTTCGTCGGCCCTGGCGTCAGCAGGATCAGGAGAGTCGAGAGAACGAAGGGCAGTGTGATCATCGAGAAGAAACTCGGGGTAGAGCTGAAGACATGTCTACCCTCCGATCCGTCGTCTAGCTTTGATGCAAGTCAATCGCGCTCTTACCGCTCCTACAGCCCCACACCCAGCTCCTACTGCCAAGTCAGAACCGTTCGAGCGCGGGCCGGTCGTGGATCTCAATCAATCGACCTCTTACCATCACTCCCGACTGGCGCAGCGTCGAAAAGGCGCGCGAGAGGGCTTCCGGAGCGACGCCGAGCTTGCCCGCGAGGACATGCTTCTGAAACGGCAGGCGGAACGAAAAGCTAGCCGAGTCCTTGGGACATTGACTGAGGATAAAGTTCGCGACGCGTTGCGTAGCGGTGAGCAAGCGGTCTTCTGCGAGTAAATCCTCCGTCATCTTGCCGCGGTAGCAAAGGTGCTCGATCAACGCCTGGGCAACTTCGTGATCCGTCGCGGCAAGCTGTTGAAGCCTGCCGCCGTTCAGGCGGATAGTAACCGATCTTTCGGCCGCAACCGCGCTCGCCGTCGCGCGTTGCCTTAAAAACATTGCAGTCTCTGCGAACATCTCACCTTCCGGGAACAAAGCTACATCCGCTTCGCGCCCGTCCTTTCCCATGCGACAAAGCCGAACCAGCCCGGAAAGCACGAAGAAAACATCGTCGACATTCTCGTCCTGCCGGAACAGGACGTCACGCTCTTCGTATTCAGATACCGACGCACTCTTGAGAACGTCCTCGACAGTGGACGGCGGCAGCCGCGCGAAGAAGCGGGAGCGGATGAGGGTGGCCCTATCCCTCGAAGTCAATTGCAGCGTGTACATGGCATAAGCCTCAACAGAGATCACATCAGTCTAGCCGTCCGGACGACAAGGCTTGTTGACGCCGGTCAAACAAGTGAATGCCGTCAGGTTTGCGGTCTGCCATCGCCCTCGTCGAGGACGCGCCAGGAAGCACCGTCCAGATCTTCATATTGGCCGCTCTTCACGGCCCAGAGGAACGCGACGAGACCGAGGCCGCCGAGAACCAATGCGATCGGAATGAGATAGACGAGCGTATTCATCGTCCGCCCCCTGACGGTTGCGGTGCCGGTCTCGGCTCCAGTCCGCCGAATTCGTTTGCTGAGGCAGTGCCCGCCAGCCGCAAGGCATTGGCGACAACGATCAGCGATGAAGTGGACATCGCGATCGCCGCTACGAGCGGCGTAGCATAGCCGAGGATGGCAATCGGCACGGCGATCAGGTTGTAGGCAATTGCCAGCGCAAAATTCTGGCGGATCAATCGGCCCGCCCGGCGCGACGTCTCGATCGCGAAGGGCACGGCGGTCAGCGGCTGATGCATGAACACGAAATCCGCCGCCTGACGGCCCACGTCGGCCGCAGTCGCTGGCGCCATCGAAACATGAGCCGCACGCAAGGCCGGCGCGTCATTGATGCCGTCGCCGACCATCAGGAGCCTGCGACCGTTCTCAGCGGCGTCAGCGCAGGCTTCAACCTTGCCGCGAGGCGACAGCTCTGACTTCCAGTCTTTGATCTCCAACTGGTCCGCGAGTGCCTGTACGACCGGCTTGCGGTCGCCGGATAATATTCCGACCGCCAGTCCCATTTCGCCGATTTGGTCAATCGCGTTCGCGGTCGCCGGACGCAGACGATCCTCGAAGCGGAAGCATGCAAGCTCCCGCCGATCAAGAGAGAGGACCGCCTCCGATTGCCCGCTCCCAGAACTCAGCCCATCAGTCGCAAAGTTGCGGCTGCCGAGCCGGTACACACCGCCGGCCGTCTTAGCCTCGATTCCCGCGCCGGGAATCTCCCGGATCTCAGCCTCGAGCGGCGACACTCGCGCTGCCGCGTCCTGGATCGCCGTTGCGATCGGGTGCCTTGAGTGCACGGCAAGCGCAGCGGCCACGGCAAGGGCATCGGGCGCAATTTCCGCCGCGTTCACCAGCCGCGGCCTGCCGACGGTCAGCGTTCCGGTCTTGTCGAGCAGCACCGTATCGATTTCGGCGAGCCGCTCCATAGCAGAGCCGTCCTTGACCATGACGCCGCCCTGAAAGAGCCGTCCGGCGGCGACCACCTGCACGACAGGCACTGCAAGTCCAAGTGCACAGGGGCATGTGATGATGAGGACCGCAACGGCAATCAGCATCGCATGGCGGACATCCCCTTCGATAATCATCCAGCCTATGAAGGTCAAAAGGGCAAGCAAATGGACGACCGGCGAATAATATTGTGCGGCACGGTCGGCAATTCGGCGGTAGCGGGCTCGCCCACCCTCGGCCGCCTCCATCAGCCCCAGGATCTCGGCCAAGAAGGAATTGCGCGCGCTCGCCGTCGCCTCGAGCACCAGCGGGCCGGTAAGGTTGAGCGTGCCGGCCTCGATGGCATCGCCGGCGCCGGCCGAGATCGGCGCGCTCTCCCCGTTAACGACCGAGCGGTCGAGATCACTAATGCCCGAAACCACGCGTCCGTCGACTGGTATTCGCTCGCCGGCAGCGATCATCAGACGCTCGCCAGGCTCGATCTCGCTTGTGGCGCGATATTCCCGCGAACCGTCCCTATTGAGGACTGTGGCGCCACGGGGCGACAGCCGTGCGAGGCCGCTGATTGCGGAACGGGCGCGGCCGCGCATCATGTGGTCGAGCGTCCGACCAATGAGCAGGAAGAACAGAAGGGTGACGGACGCGTCGAACCAGGCATGCTCTCCATGGCCTATCGTCTCGTAGAGCGACATGCCATAGGAGAGTGTGACGGCAAGCGCGATTGGCACATCCATGTTGGTCCGCCCATGGCGCAGCGCATTCCAGGCCGAATGATAGAAGAACCGACCCGCATAGATCAGCGTCGGCCCTGCGATCATCGCCGAAATCCAATGAAAGAGATCGCGTGTTGCCGCGTCCGCGCCCGACCAGACGGACACGGACAGCAGCATGATATTGGTCGCAGCAAAGCCCGATACGGCAACCGCACGAATCAACTGCGTAAGGAGGGCATCGCCTTCGTCCTCGCCAGGCGTAAAGAGATGCGCCTCGTAGCCGCGCTCGCCGATGGCGCGCACGAGTTCTCGAGGATCGCTGCGCTTGCCCGCAACTTCCTCCTTCCAGACAATTGAAACGCGCCGCGAGGAGAGGTTGACGCGCGCCCGTTGGACTTCAGGTCTCGCCTGCAACGCCGTCTCGAGCGTCGTGATGCAGGCGCCGCAGTGAACGCCCGGCACGCTAAGATCCGTCTGTCGCAAACCGTTCCCAAGCCCCGGGCTTGTGAGCCACAGCTCTTCGGAAGGGGGCGGCCCCAGCCCCTCCCCTTCGGCAATAATGGTCGTGCCGACCGCCGTGGCACAGCAGCTCATTGGCTCTCTCCCGGTGCGATGAAACGAATGGCCTGGCGGTAGACGAGCGCCCCGCCCGCCTTGGACGTCACGTCCGCGATCCACTGCCCCGGTTTGAGCGCCTGCGTCGAAACGAACACGCCGTTACCGTCGCGAACGAGCTCGACGCGAACATCCTCACGAGCCTCGACGGGCCGTTTGAGCACTGCGAAAACCTGATCGACCGCCCGCTCCGGCTCGCCCCTGCGGGTCAACACGTAACGGAGGCCGTTCTCGGCCGTGAGTTCGCCATTAATGCCGCTTGCGGCAAAGGCGCGTGCCTCGGCCACCTTGCCATTGAACTGCTGGCTGGCGACGTAGGCGTTCTCGACGACTAGGCCGCTCCAGCTTCGGCTGGCATTCCAGGCCATGACGAAGTTTACAGAGATGATGGTGCCGAAGAACAGCGCCATCACCGCCACCATATGCCATCCGGTAAAACGACGCGGTTCACTGCGTTGGCTGATCATAGAGGCTCACTTTGCTGTTTCCGGTTGATTGAAGTTCGCGCGGTAGACATCCCGCTCGTGGCTGGAAGGGTCTTCGGCTCTGAAAGAAAAGCCTTCCTCGGCCTCTGGGAGCTTTGCTTTCGGCACGGTGACGAACACCTTGAGCGACGTGACCTTGTCCGGATCGACGGCAACTGAAAAGCTGCGGCCGTTGCCCTGAGCCTGGCCCGCAATCCGCATCTGCGCCGAAGGCATCCCTTCGAGGGTGAGCACAATGCGCCGCTGCTCGGGGATCATGTTGAGCAGCTTGATCATGTAGCCGTTGCGGACGGAACCGTTGGACTCGACCACATATTGCGGATTGCGGTCATGCAGCACGTTCAGCTCTAGTCTGTCGCGTGAGACGAGTGCGTAGAGGAGGCCGAGACCAACGAGCACCCAGACGCCGAAATAGACAAGAACGCGCGGGCGGAAGATGGTTTGCCAATTGAAATGCCTGATGCCGTCGACGAAGGCGCCGTTGGCGCCGCGCACGCGCCGGGGGTCGATCGCAGTCGCACCGCCGTCAGTGGCAAGAGCCATGTTGGCGGCATAGTCGCTCAGGGTCGCATAGGAGATCAAACCGCGTTCGCGGCCGAGCTTGTCCATGACGCCGTCACAGGCATCGATGCAGAGCGCACAGGTGATGCATTCGAGTTGCTGGCCGTCACGGATATCGATCCCCATGGGACAAACCGCAACGCAGGCATTGCAGTCGACGCAGTCGCCGACCACCTCGCCGGCCGCGGCTGCCTTCTTGGCATGCCGCGAGCGCGTCTCGCCGCGCCAGTCGTTATAGGTGACGACCAGCGAGTTTTCATCGAGCATCGCTGACTGTATGCGCGGCCAGGGGCACATATAGGTGCAGACCTGCTCGCGCATGAGACCGCCAAACACGTAGGTGGTGGCGGTAAGGGTCGCCACGGTCATGTATGCCGCCGGCGGCGCCTGAAGAGCGACGAAGCTCTTCAGGAGCGTAGGAGCGTCAGCGAAGTAGAATATCCAGGCGCCACCCGTCGCAACGCCGATCACCAGCCAGATCGCATGCTTGGCAACCCGCTTGCGGATCTTGTCCAGCGTCCATGGTCCGGCATCGAGGCGCATGCGCGCATTGCGGTCGCCCTCGATGAAGCGCTCGATCACCAGAAAGAGATCTACCCAGACCGTTTGCGGACAAGCGTAGCCGCACCACGCGCGCCCAACGGCCGAGGTGACCAGGAAGAGGCCGAAGCCCGCCATCACAAGGAGCCCGGCGACGAAAAAGAACTCCTGCGGCCAGATCTCGATGAAGAAGAAATAGAACCGCCGCGCCGCAAGATCGATCAGAACGGCCTGGTCGGGCGCATGCTCACCTCGGTCCCAACGGATCCAGGGCGTCAGATAGTAGATGCCGAGCGTCACCAGCATCACCAGCCACTTGAACCGGCGGAAGCGGCCCTCGGCTCGTTTGGGGAAAATTTTTCGCCGTTTCTCGTAGAGCGGCTTGCGGTGACGCGCGGCATTGACGGGCTCGGCTTCGAGCCGCTCTACTGAGCCAGCTTTATGCGGGGGCTGGTGAAGCATTTGGGCAGTCCCGACTAGAACTCGATTGTCAGACGCGGTTTTGCGCCATGTGGCCGTTGCGCGCCTTGATCTGCGTCAAGTTGGCTGGCGGGCGGGCGCCGCCATCGGGAGTGGGGACGACCTTCTCCGGGATACGCTCGACCTTGTGTCAGGCCATTTGGATGGATCGAACCTTCGCGGCGGTCGTTTCGTCGCCATTTGCTCCCGGCGGCCGCACTGTTTTCGCGTGGCCCCGGGTTCCGCGCTGGCTATTCGCCGCCGCCAAGAGAATGGACGAAGATCGCCAGCTCTTTCACTACCGGATCGCCTATGCGCTGCAGCCAGGCGGGCATGACGCCATGCTTCGGCGAGCGCATCTGATCGACGATCGCCTGCTCCCCCTCGCCCTTGAGCCAGATTGCGTCGGCAAGATTGGGCGCGCCAAATTCGCGGCTGCCCTTCGCATCTGTCCCATGGCAAGAGGCGCAATTGTCGGCGAAGAGCTGCTTGCCGGTTTCCACGAGTGCCGGGTTGGAGGGTGTTCCGGTGAGGTTTACGACATAGGCAGCGGTCGCGCGGAGCTCCTCGGGTGCCAGCATGTCGGCAAAGGCCGGCATTTCCGACACCCGCGTCTCCCCGTCACCTTGGTGACGGACGCCATGCGCGATCGTCTGGTAGATCTCCTCGGGTTTGCCGCCCCAGAGCCACTCGTCGTCGTTCAGGTTCGGGAAGCCCTCGCCGCCGGCCGCACCCGAACCGTGACATTGCGCACAGTTCACCTTGAAGGCGGACGCTCCGGCCGCGATGGCGAACTGTCTCAGTTGCGGATCGGCCATGATGTCCTCGACCGTGCTCGCGGCGATGCGTTCAAGGTTGCCGGCTTGCGCGGCCTTGGCGTTAGCCAATTCCGCACTGACCTCCGCCCGGCTCGAATAGCCGAGCACGCCCTTGGTCGCCTCCGTCAGCATCGGCCATGAGGGATAGGCGACAGCATATCCTATCGCCCAGATGATCGTCGCATAGAAGCTATAGACCCACCAGCGCGGCATCGGGTTGTTTAGCTCGCGGATGCCGTCCCATTCGTGCCCGGTGGTTTCTACGCCGCTGACCTCGTCGACGTGCTTATGGTTGTCCGCCATGGATCAGTCCTCCTTCAGCGGGATGGCAGAGGCCTGAGCGGCAGCCTTCTTGGCGCCGGGCCGGAAGATGAAAAGGACGACGCCGAGGAAGAACAACGTCATGGCAAGCAGTCCCCAGCTATCGGCGAAATGGCGCATGGCCGTGTAGGTTTCCATCTGCGTTCCCCTCAGCGGTAGCCCGTGGTGTCGTCATAGGTGGAGAAATCGACGAGCGTGCCCAACATCTGCAGATAGGCGACGAGCGCGTCCATCTCCGTCAGCCTTTGCGGATCGCCGTCGAAGTCGCCGAGCTTGGCCTTGGGATAGCGTGCCTCCACGCCCGAACTGTCGGCATTCGGATCGGCCTGGGCCTTGAGGTCCGCAGCCGCGTTGTGGATCATCTCGTCAGTGTAGGGAACGCCGACCGCCCTGTTCGCCTTGAGGTTCATGGCAACATTCTTCACCTCGATCGGCGTTTCCTTGAGGAAGGCATAGCTCGGCATCACCGATTCCGGCACGACCGAGCGCGGCTCGATCATGTGCTGGACGTGCCATTCGTTGGAGTAGCGGTCGCCGACGCGGGCGAGGTCCGGCCCCGTGCGTTTCGACCCCCATTGGAAGGGATGATCGTACATCGACTCCGCCGCCAGCGAATAGTGGCCGTAGCGTTCGACCTCGTCGCGGAACGGGCGGATCATCTGGCTGTGACAGACGTAACAGCCTTCGCGGATGTAGATGTCGCGGCCGGCAAGCTCGAGTGGCGAATAGGGCCGCATGCCCTCGACCTTCTCGATGGTGTTTTCGAGATAGAAGAGCGGCGCGATTTCCACGATCCCGCCGATCGAGACGACGAGCAGGGAGCCCACCAGGAGCAAAGTGGCGTTGCGTTCGAGTAGCGCGTGTTTATCGAGAATGGACATGATCTGCCCTCCTATTCCGCGGCCGCCGGCAGCGGCGTGGCGTCCAGGGCCGCTGCTTCATCGCGGACGCGGCCAAGGATGGTCATTGTTACGTTGAAGGCCATGATGAGTGCGCCGGCGAGGAACAGGGCGCCGCCCGCGGCACGCATGACGTAGTAGGGGAACATCGCCGCCACCGATTCCGCGAAGGAGTAGACGAGGAATCCCTGCTCGTCATATTCGCGCCACATCAGCCCCTGCTGGATGCCGGCGACCCACATGGTTGCGGCATAGACGACGATTCCAAGGGTCGCGAGCCAGAAGTGCCAGTTGACCATCTGCAGGCTGTAAAGCCGCTCGCGGTTCCAGAGCTTCGGCACCAGATAGTAGATGGCGCCGAATGTGATGAGGCCGTTCCAGCCGAGCGCGCCGGAATGGACGTGACCGATGGTCCAGTCGGTGTAGTGGCTGAGCGAATTGACGGTCTTGATCGACATCATCGGGCCTTCGAAGGTCGCCATGCCGTAGAAGGCGACGGCCATCACCATCATGCGGACGACCGGGTCCGTGCGGATCTTGTCCCAGGCGCCCGAGAGCGTCATCAAGCCGTTGATCATACCGCCCCAGGAGGGCATCCAGAGCATGACGGAGAAGACCATGCCCAGCGTCTGCGCCCAGTCCGGCAGGGCCGTGTAGTGCAGGTGGTGGGGACCCGCCCAGATGTACATGAAGATCAGCGCCCAGAAGTGGATGATCGACAGGCGGTAGGAGTAGACGGGGCGGTTCACCTGCTTGGGGATGAAGTAGTACATCATCGCCAGGAAGCCGGCCGTCAGGAAGAAGCCGACGGCGTTGTGGCCGTACCACCACTGCGTCAGCGCGTCCTGCACCCCTGAGAAAGCCGAATAGCTCTTGGAGCCGAGGAAGGATACCGGCACTGCGAGGTTGTTGACGACGTGCAGCATCGCAATGGTGACAATGAAGCCGAGATAGAACCAGTTCGCCACATAGATGTGCGGCTCCTTGCGCTTCAGGATCGTGCCGAGGAAGACGACGAGATATGCGACCCATACAATGGTCAGCCAGAGGTCCACATACCATTCCGGTTCCGCGTACTCGCGCGACTGCGTGATGCCGAGCAGGTAGCCGGTCGCCGCAAGGACGATGAAGAGCTGGTAGCCCCAGAAAACGAACCAGCCGAGATCGCCGCCGAAGAGACGGGCGCGGCTCGTGCGCTGAACCACATAGAAAGACGTGGCGATCAAGGCGTTGCCGCCGAATGCAAAGATCACGGCCGAGGTGTGGAGCGGCCGCATGCGGCCGAAGTTGAACCAGGGCTCCACATTAAGGTCGGGAAAGGCGAGTTGCAGGGCGACGACGACGCCGACTAGAAAGCCGACCACGCCCCAGAACACAGTCGCGATGACGCCGTATTTCACGACCTCGTCGGAGTACTCGCTCCGATGGCTCGGGTGACCCGCGACGGCTGGACGGAAGTCAACGCGGCGCATCAGCACCAAGGTGCCGCCAAGCAGCACGAAGAACAGCACCCACATATGCGCGCCGAACAGGCGGTCCTGGGCAAAGCCGGCGCCGACCAGCGCCAGGAAGGCGCCGATGGCAAGCACGACCATCTCGACTGTGTGTTTCATGGTTGGACCCCCAACTCTTTTCTAATCGGTGACTGGCGCACGCCTGCACGCAAGCCGCCGAAGTCCTCCGAGAATTGCCAGAGCCGGGATTTCAGTACCTTGATTCAGATCAAGCAGTTGGCGCGACAGGCATGCCTCGCAGGCCGATCAAGTGAGCCAATGCAGCAAGGGGCGAGACATGACAGCGGCAACGACGCTCGCCCTCATGCGCAGCGGTGAGTGACCGCGACATCGCCCGCAGGCTCCTGATTGTGGGATCAGTCAGCCGGCCGCATTTCGGTCCGTGGCAGGAAGCTCTAAGAATTTGAGATGTGCAATCTCGGTGCGGAGTACGTCGCATACGAGTAGCGGTGATTGGTGGGACTATCGCTCACCCTCGCAGGCTGCCCGGCCTGTCATCTCGTCTATCTCGACGCAGAAGAAGATATGGGCAGGCGCCACTGAAATTGCCTGTGCTATAGGCTTGAGACCGCCCGGCTCCCACCAGTTTGGCTTCCTTTCAAGCAGCGACCAGGCGTGAATGCGCTCGTCATGGCGGCCGTGCGCCGCCGGTAGTTCGCGGTAGCGGCCCGTCACGAGCACGCTTTTCCATTGGCGATTGCTTACAAACCCGTCGATCTGGAGCGACACCTTTGGGTTGGTGCGCATCCAGTCGATCTTCTGGCCGGGCATGGAAAAACAGTAGAGGCGATTGCCCGAGTGCGCGTAGGTGATCGGCACGATGTAGGGCTGGTCGCCCCTGCAACATGCCAGCCGCGCTAGATCTCCGGCTGCGACTATCCCGTGGCATTCCTCACGAGACATTTCCCTCACGAACACGGCTCTTCCTCCTCCCGTTAGACCCACGCCGGTTGACAGCGGCAGAGAACCAGAGAGGGGGTCCTGCTGCGCGGCCCCGGCCCGGCTCAGTTGCAGAGCGAACGCAGAGCGTCCGGCTTCACGATCTCGATCGTTCTTGCGTCCCTGAGCGCGATGACGCTGCGCTCCTTCAGTTTCGTGACCACGCGCGACACGGTTTCGATCGTCAGGCCTAGATAGTCCGCGATATCCTGCCGCGACATGGGCAGCCGCAACTGCCTGCCTCCTCCCAGACGTTCGCAAAGATCGACGAGGAATGCGGCAATCCGCTCCACGGCACATTGCCTGCCGATCACCAGGAGATGCTGCTGAGCTCGCGCCATCCCGGTCAATGCGAGCGAGAGAAGGTCGCGCGAACGCTCCTGCATATGCCGGCGCCCGAAGACGGCCAGTGTCGTTTCCGTGATGGCTTCGGCAAAGAAAGAATGGTTGGACCCCGCTCCGAAACCGAACATTTCGCCTGGCAGGTGAAAGGCAACGACCTGTCGGCGTCCGTCGGAAAGGAGGCGGTAGACGCGCACGGCTCCAGTCGAAATCTGATAGCACTTCTCGATCAAATCGCCCTCGGCATAGATCTCGCGACCCGCCTTGTAGGTCGCCACGAGATGCGGCCCGGAAACTTGGCCCCTTGCAAGGTGTTCGGCGTGCTCGAAGGACTGTTGTTTGGCTTGTGCAGCGGCGTACATGTCTTATCCCCTGTTCGTTGTGGGGATAGATTGCCAATTGACGTGACTTGGAGAAATTCGGTTAGATCACTAGGGGAAACTACTTAGCCGCTTCGGTCAGGCTGTCGATCACCCCGAGCAGGTCGGCACCGGTAAACGGCTTCGTTAATATGGTGTTGTCGTTGTCGACACTTGACTTAAGGGCCGACAAGCCATCGACCAGCAGGATGGCTTTGGCGCCGAGTTTCTCAAGGAATTGCGTGGCAGCCTGCGGCTCTGATCTCAGTATCTCATCGTCGAGAATCGTGCAGAGCGCTTCCCGGCAAGAGGCTTCAGCCCTCTGCACGGTATCGTAGGTCTCAGTGGAATATCCTTCAACCTCAAGCGCGAATGCCACGGACCGGCGGAGGCCGTGATCCGCTGCAACGACGATTATGTTTTTGCCAGCCAACAACTTGAATCTCGCTCATCTGGCGTCCGTCTGCCCGCCACGAGCCAGCATTAAAACGCTTTGCGGCAATGCGACGCATTGCGCCAGATCAACTCGGCAGATCAGGAAGGACCGAAACCCGCGGCGAGAGCCATTCGCACGAGATGAGGAAGGCTCTTGGCCCTCATCTTGGCCATCACATTGGCACGGTGCACCTCGACGGTGCGAGGGCTGATGTCCAGGTCATAGGCAATCGATTTGTTGGGAAGGCCCGCCACGACGGCCGAGAGCACCTGGCGTTCTCTCTCGCTCAGCGTCTCGAGCCTCGCCTGGATGTCATTGACCTCGTCCGCATCGGCATCCGGAACGACCAGATGTGCCGAGGCCCTCTCGATGGCCTCGATGATCACGGTGTCGTCGAAAGGCTTCTCGATGAAATCTACCGCCCCGGCCTTCATGGCCTCCACCGCCATGGGCACGTCGCCGTGTCCGGTTATCACGATCGAAGGTATCTTGATCTTGCGCTCGCCGAGATTGCGCAGCAGGTCGACGCCGGACAGGTCCGGCATTCTCAGATCCGTCACGAGAATTCCGTTTCTGACGTCCGGCGCGAATGCGAGGAAGGCTTCGGCCGATTGATGAATTTTGACCGCGAAGCCGTTCATCGTCAGCATGAAGGCCAGGGACTTCCTGACCGCCTCTTCGTCGTCAACAATGTGAACCGTGTAATCAGTCATTGGCATCGATCCGTTCATCCACATGTGCAGGAAGTGTGAACCGGAAGGTAGCTCCCCCGGCCGCATTCTCCGATACGGTCATCTCACCGCCATGCGCCTCGACGATACGCTTCGAAATAGAGAGTCCGATCCCCATCCCACTTGCCTTTGTCGTGACGAATGGCTTGAAGAGCTGGCCGGCGATTTCCTCCGGAATGCCTCCGCCCGTGTCTTCGACGACGACGGCTACCTCCCCCGGATCGGCCGGCATCGTGCGGACCGTCAGCTCTCGGCGGTCTACGTTTCGCATCGCCTCGATCGCGTTTCGCATCAGGTTGATGAGGACCTGCTGAACCTGGATCCGGTCCACCATTACTATTTCGGCACCGGGTAGATATTCGAACACGGTCCGGACGCCCTGTTCGCGGGAGCCAACCAGAGCCAGCGCGGCGGCCTCCTCCACCAGCTTGCGAATGTCTGCCGGCGCCTTTTCCGTCTCGCCCTTCGTGACGAATTCCCTGAGATGTTTGATGATCTGGCCGGCCCGCAGCGACTGGCTCGCCACCTCCTCCAGCGCCTCGCGCATTCGCGTAGCGACGGCGTCGTCCATGTCACGCAACAGCCTCGTACAGCCATGCGAATAGTTGGCGATCGCCGACAACGGCTGGTTCAGTTCGTGGGCAAGCGTCGATGCCATCTCGCCCATCTCGTTGAGCCGGGCAAGGCGCGCTAGTTCGGCCTGGATTTGCTCGAGCCTCGCAGCGGACTCCTCCCGCTCCGTGAGGTCTCTGATGAAGCCTGTGAAGAATCGCTCACCGCCTGACTGCATCTCCCCCACGGCGAGTTTCATCGGAAACGTCGATCCATCTTTCCGTTGCCCAGAGACGACGCGATCGATACCGATGATGCGCTTTTCGCCAGTGCTCAGGTAACGCTGCATGTAGCCATCATGTTCGCGGCGATAGGGTTGCGGCATCAATATGCGCAGGTTCTGGCCAATGACTTCCTCCTCCGCATATCCGAACTGCCGCACGGCCGCGGCGTTGAAGGAGACGATTGTACCGTCGGTGGCACTGACCACCGTGGCGTCAGGAACCGTGTCCAAGATAGATCTCAGATGTGCGTCGCGAGCCCTGACGACGTCCTCCGTCCGGTCGACGTCGCGTTTGACCGCCTGGAGGACTTCTCCCAGGACCGCGATCAAAGGCGCGGCCGACCCGAAGACCGCCAGTTCCACGACGCTCGGACCGTCAACACTCTTGATCCATTGAAGGAAAACCGCAGCAAGAAGCGACAGCCCGGCCGCAAAGAGGATCGCGTTCCGGCCGCCGACCAGCGCCACTACGAGGATGGCAGGGATGAACGAGAGGAGAAGAAGGCCGTCGCCGATTGGTTCGGCCATTGTCAATCTCAGCGCAAGAACGCTCGAGGTGACTATCGCTGCGACAACATAGGCCGCGACCCCGTCGCCTCGCCACCTGACGAACAATCCTCCCAACCGAGTCCTCTCAACAATGCTTTCTGAAAGCATCTTCATTATCCACCGAAGGACTGTTTACCGTGCAATGCCTCGCGTCTTGGCTGGGCTTGCACCATGCGAACTCTTCCATAGCCGATGCTGGCGTAAACAGCCAACCCGCCACTTGCTGCATATCGCCCCAGGACGGGAGCCCGTCGCGACGTTCTTGACCGTGATCAATGTAGCCCCTGAGACGCAGAGTAGGATCGTTCATGCATCCAAATCGATTTTCGGGAGACGACACCAATGACCTACAAGACGATCCTCCTCGTGGTTGGGGCCAGCCAATTCGAAGATGACCTGAGGGCAGCGGTAGATCTTTGTGCATCGGAGGGTGCGCACCTCTCGGTTCTCGCCAGCAAGATTGCCACTCTCCCTCCGATGGGAGACCTCGCAGCCATCTCCGCCGCCTGGATTGACAGCCGCGACAGCGACATGGAGCAACTGCGCCAAGCGGCCAGAGAAGCCCAGGAGATCCTCGGAAGTGCCGGGATTTCATTCGATGTGGTTGGGCGATACTCGGAGACGATGCGGCTCGGGCAAGACGTCGGAGAGCGTGCCCGGTATGCTGATGTCGCTTTGATCGGCGCAAGTTTAAGGGTGGATGAGCTCCTCCGACGGGGAGTCATAGAAGGTGCTCTCTTCTATTCTGCACGGCCGGTCCTGCTCGCTTCGAACCTTCGATCAGCCACCTTGCAGCCGAAGAACGTCCTCCTGGCGTGGAACTCGACCATGGAGTCCGCAAGGGCCGTCCGCGAAGCGCTGGACATCATGAGAAACGCCGAGGGTGTGAACCTGGTGCTCGTCGATCCAAAGACCAAGAACGGCGAAGAACCGGGCGCCGATGTCGCCACCTATCTTGCACGCCACGACGTCAAAGTGACAGTCGACGGGCTTCCGAGTGCCGGCCGCGCGGTCGAAGAGGTACTCGCCCAGCACGCACGCGACACTTCGGCCGATCTGATCGTGATGGGCGCCTATGGGCACTCGCGCATCCGCGAGAGGGTATTCGGCGGAGTAACCAAGGCGATGATCGACGCACCGGCCATGCCAGTCTTGATGGTCCGATAACCGTCTGCTCGCCTCTTGCCGGGAGGCTACAGAAGCGGCGACGAAAGCCTTACGGCGTGGTCAATTCGCGAGCGCCGCGCTGTGAGCCTTGTCCATGACCCGCTTCAGATCGTCGATCGCGGAAGCGGAAGGCAGCTTCTCTCCTTCGAGTTCGGGCGGCAGCTTCCAGCCGGGCTCGACGCCCTGCATGTTCGGCAGTTCGTGGGCAATGCCCTTATGGCAGTCGATGCAGGTAGCCCTCCCCGGCAGCAGGTAGCGCGTATGGATCTCGGCGGCGCGCTGCGTCTGCTTGGAAAGGTCCATCGCCGCCGAGGAGTGACAGTTGCGGCATTCAAGGCTGTCATTGGCCTTGAGCCTCGCCCATTCGTGTTTGGCAAGCTCCAGGCGGTGGTCGAGGAATTTCTCGCGCGTATTGATGGTCCCGAAAATCTTGCCCCACACTTCCTTGGAGGCCTGCATCTTGCGGGCGATCTTGTCCGTCCATTCATGCGGAACGTGGCAGTCCGGGCAGGAGGCACGCACGCCCGAACGGTTGGAGAAATGCACCGTTCGTGTCAATTCCTCATAGACGTTGGCCCGCATCTCGTGACAGGAGACGCAGAAGTTCTCCGTATTGGTGAGCTCCAACGCTGTGTTGAAAGCGCCCCAGAAGACGACGCCGCCGACGAAGCCGCCGAGCGTCAGGAAAGCGAGGCTGAGGGTTGCGGCCGGCGTGGTGAGTATCCTCCAGACCCAAAGCAGGACACGCTTTATCCGACTCATGGCCTACTCGCTCCCCGCCTGCTTGACGCCCATCTCGCTCATGTCTTTGAAGGTGTTGCCGACGAGTGGACGCACATCGGCCTGCGGCACATGGCAGGCCGTGCAGAAATAGCGCCGCGGCGAAACGTCAGCGAGCATCTGGCCTTCTCGCGTCATGTAATGCGTCACGCTGATCATCGGCGCGCCGGATTCCTGCGTGAATTCCCGCTTGTGGCAGGAGAGGCACCGGTTCGTGTTCACCGAAAGCTGATAACCCTCGATCGAATGCGGAATGATCGGCGGCTGGTCGGGATAGGCGCGCTCCTTGCGCACGTCGTCCACAACCCATTTCGGGATCGGCTCCGCCTCCACCTCGCCCATCTCTTGCTGCGGACCGGAGAGCTCCGGCACCCTTTCGCCCGGCACCATCTGAGCGATCGCGCCCGTTGCGACGAACAGGATCGCCAACAGCGCGCCGAGCCATGACCCGGGGCTTCTCATCATGCGACAGAGACAATCTTGACCGCGCATTTTTTGAAATCCGTCTGTTTGGAGATTGGATCGGTTGCGTCGAGTGTCACCTTGTTGATCAGCCTGCTGGCGTCGAACCAGGGTACGAAAATGACGCCCGGCGGCATGCGATTGCGGCCGCGTGTCTCGACACGGGCGCGAATTTCGCCGCGGCGGGAAACGATCCGCACCTCGGCACCCTGGTTGATGCCGCGATCGCGGGCATCACCGGCATTCATGAAGCAGACGGCACCGGGGAATGCCTTGTAGAGTTCCGGCACCCGCATCGTCATTGAGCCAGAATGCCAGTGCTCGAGGACGCGGCCCGTCACCAGCCAGACGTTATATTCGTCGTCGGGAGATTCCGCCGGCGGCTCGTAGGGAACGGCGAGGATCACCGCCTTGCCATCCGGGCGGCCGTAGAACTTCACGCCCTCCCCGGGCTTCACATAGGGATCATAGCCTTCCCGGTAGCGCCAGAGCGTCTCCTTGCCGTCGACGACAGGCCAGCGGAGCCCCCGTTCCTCGTGGTAACGGTCATAGGGCGCCAGGTCATGCCCGTGTCCGCGCCCGAAGGAGGCATATTCCTCGAATAGGCCTTTCTGGATGTAGAACCCGAAGGTCTCGGCCTCCCAGTTGGCGTATTCCTTGTTGATTTCGCTTGCCGGGAAACGGTCGACATTGCCGTTCTTGAAGAGCACCTCGTAAAGGGTCTTGCCGCGATAGCCGGGATTGGCATCGAGGACATTGGCCGGCCAGACCTCGTCTGTGGTGAAGCGCTTCGAGAATTCCACCATCTGCCAGAGATCGGAACGGGCCTCGCCGGGCGCATCGACCAGTTGGTGCCAGACATGGGTACGGCGTTCGGCGTTGCCATAGGCGCCCTCCTTCTCCACCCACATGGCGGCCGGAAGGATCAGGTCGGCGCTCATCGCGGTGATCGTCGGATAGACGTCGGAGACGACGATGAAATTGTCCGGATTGCGGTAACCCTGATAAGTCTCGTTCTCGGTATTGGGAGCCGCCTGGACGTTGTTGTTGACCTGCACCCAATAGAAATTGAGCTTGCCGTCCTTCAGCATCCGGTCCTGCTCGACGGCGTGATAGCCGGGCTTCTCAGGAATGAGACCGTGGGGAATGCGCCAGATCTCCTCGGCGTGCTTGCGGTGCTCCGGATTGGTGACGGTCATGTCGGCGGGCAGGCGGTGGGCGAAGGTGCCGACCTCGCGTGCCGTACCGCAGGCCGAAGGCTGACCGGTCAGCGAGAATGGGCTGTTGCCGGGCTCGGAGATCTTCCCGGTCAAGAGATGGAGGTTGTAGACCATGTGGTTGACCCAGACGCCGCGCACATGCTGGTTGAACCCCATGGTCCAGAGCGACATCACCTTGCGGTTGGGATCGGCATAAAGATCGGCCAATTGCTCGAGGAACCCGGCCTCGACCCCCGTCAGTTCGACGATCTTGTCGAGCGTGTATTCCGAAACGAAAGTCTTGAAGCTCTCGAAGTCGCTCGGCGTCATCTTGGCCGCGTCCTTGGCGTTGGTCGCCTTGAGCTCAAGCGGGTTGTCCGGCCTCAGGCCGTAGCCGATGTCGGTCGCGCCAGCCATGAAGGTGGTATGCTTCTTGACGAAATCCTCGTTAACCCGGCCCGCCTGGATGATGTGATTGGCGATGTAGTTGAGGATCGCCAGATCGGTGCCCGGCTTGAAGACGATCGGAATGTCGGCGAGATCCATGCTGCGATGGGTGAAGGTCGAGAGCACCGCCACCTTGACATGCTCATGTCCAAGCCTTCGATCGGCCAGACGCGTCCACAGGATCGGGTGCATCTCCGCCATATTCGAGCCCCAGAGTACGAAGGCGTCGGCATGCTCGAAATCGTCGTAGCACCCCATCGGCTCGTCCATGCCGAAGGTGCGCATGAAGGCGTAAGCGGCCGAGGCCATGCAATGGCGGGCATTGGGATCGAGATTGTTGGAGCGGAACCCGGCACGCATCAGCTTGGTCGCCGCATAGCCCTCGAAGATCGTCCATTGCCCGGAGCCGAACATGCCGACGGCGGTCGGTCCCTTGTCCTTCAGCACCTTCTTCGCCTGATCTGCCATGACGTCGAAGGCTTCGTCCCAGCTCACCGGCTCGAACTCGCCGTCCTTGGCAAAGACACCGTTGCGCTTGCGCATCAAGGGCGTCTTGAGACGGTCGGCGCCGTACATGATCTTGGAAAGGAAGTAGCCCTTGATGCAGTTGAGGCCACGGTTGACCTCGGCCTGCATGTCGCCATGGGTTGCGACGACCTGCCCCTCCTTGACGCCGACCATGACGCCGCAGCCGGTGCCGCAGAAGCGGCAAGGTGCCTTCGCCCACTTTATCTGCAGCGCCTCCACACCGCCCGGCACGGGCTGCGCCGCGGCCGGAAGCGCAATTCCCGCAGTGGCTGCGGCGATGCCGGCGGCATGCGCCTTCAAAATTTCACGCCGCGTCAGTTCGCCGGTCATGGCCGATCTCTCCTTGAGTTTCGACATGCTCAAACACCATGTTGGCTGCCACCACGCCCTCGAGCACCGCGATACGCGAAAGGATTTCGCCGAGCATGCCTGTGCTGGTGCCCTCGATCACGACGACGATCTTTCCCGCCTCATGGGCGTAGACCTCGACGTTCGGCATCTCGGCGAGGCGGGCGACAACACGCTCCCGCATATGCGGCATCGTCACGATGACGGCGCTGGAGATGTGATAGGGGGCGCTCGGATCAGACATGGGCGCGCTCCCACTTGACTTCATGAATCCCGATGGCGGCGACAGGACAGACGGAAAGACAGGCGCCGCAGCCGGTGCAGGCCTCTTCGCTGAGCTCGGGCAAAAACGGTCCGCCGGCACGCGGACGGAAGCGGATCGCCTCCGTCGGACAGGCATCGCGACAGGCCTGGCAATCGGTGCGGCTTTTCGCGAGACAGCTCTCGCCGATGATCGCGACATGTGGAAATTGTTGTAGCCGGCCGGTGAAGACCGGCTCGGGACAGAGTTCCGCGCATTGGCCGCAGAAGGTGCACTCCGCGATGGAGAAATCGAGCGCGGGGCGATCGGCGATCAGCCGGATGATGTGCGTCGGACAGGCGTCGACACATCTCCCGCAGCCGGTACAGGCTTCAAGGCCTTGCAGTGTTGCTCCGGGCGGAGAGACACGCCCACTCCCCCGCTTGTGACGACCGAGGAGAAAATTCCGCCGTGATATCTCGACGCCCTCGCCCATCCCGCCCTCAATGCGCTGGCGGACCAGGTGGCCCGAAGATGATCTGGAACATCCAGACGAGAAATCCGTAGGCACCGACGACGCCCACGGCCACGATCGGCCAGATGCCGAACGCCAACACGAGAAAGGTAACGACTTCATTTCGCCGCCGCGAGCGTGGTAGGCTCGCCGTTGGCCGGTCGGCATCGGGCATTCAAGCGTCTCCTCTCCAAACGCATACGCCTGAAGGAAGTCTAGTGCCTGGAGCAAAAAAATAAAGGGAGAGCCGAGATAATTCGTAGGATCGGTGTTTCCGAACACTCCGAGAAATTGATGTTTGTCAATTACTTGGTAGGAGATGGTGAAGGTTTAAGTATATTCTATACAACTAAACTATCGATGACAGCTACACCAAGCGTACCCGGCGCAGACAGGTTGTACTGCACCGGGCCTGGTATTTCATTTGGCGTCTGCCTATTCTATTGGAGGGCCACGGCGAGCGCGGCGTCGAGGCGCTCCCGCGCCTTTTTGGGCAGCTTCACTGCCTTTACCTTTTCGACATTGGCCGGCGCATCACCGACAACGACGGCCGCGACCATGCCCATGCCGACATGCGGCGTGCACTTGACGCCGTAAACTCCTGGCACGTCGAAAGTCACCTTGTAGGTCTCGTTCATCTTGCTCTTGAAGGCCGCGGCCCCGTCGGGAATCATGTCCTTGATCGTCTCGACGTTATGTCCCTTGTCGGTCGGAACAAACGTGACGCTGTCGCCCGGATTGACCTTGACGAATGCCGGCTCGAAGACCATTGCGCCCTCGGCGCCCTTGTTCAGCATGCGGACCTCGAAATCGGCGGCGAATGCTGTGCCGGTGAAGGCGGCAAGAACTGCGGCGACTGCCATGCCCTTTGCGATTATGCGCACTTGAATTTCTCCTTGGTTTCAGAACCCTGTTCGGTTCTTGCGGCAAGGAGATAGGACAGAAAGAGCACCTGCTCTTTGATGCTTGTCAAACAGCCACCGGAAAATCCGTCTAGTCCCGCCCGCCTTCCGCGAGCGCCGCCAAGCCTGGCAGGTCGCGGATGATAAGCTTCTGACGCCCGCCCTCGACCAGTCCCTTCTGCTCCCAGGCGCTGAGAATACGCGACACCGTGTGCAGCGTGGTTCCCGTCATTTCAGCGATGTCCTGGCGGGAAATCGGAAAGTCGATGCGGACGCCGCCTTTTTCCTGCTTGCCCGCCTGTCGTGCAAGGCGCAGCACCGCGTGCGCTACGCGCCTCTCCACCTCCTGTGTCGACATCTCGCGGATCCGCGTGTGCGCCTCTTCGAGGCGCTGGCCGATCGTCTGCATGGTGCTGACGGCAAGGAGCGGATTCTGCTCGACGAATTGCGGCCAGAGATCTGTAGGCCAGGAAAGAGCAAGGCTTTCCGTGGCGGCGGCCGCAGTACCCGGATAATCCGAACGCTGCAGCGCCTTTGCAAATCCGAAGAGGTCGCCCGGATGGACGACGCGCACGATGATCTGCTGACCGTCCTCGGTGACCTGGGTCACCTTCAGCCGCCCATGCAGGAGCAGGAAAAAGCTGGTGGCTGCCTGACCCTGCTCGAACACCACGTCGCCTGGCGGCACGCGTCTTGCCGTCGCATGGGCGAGCAGCCTGTCCAGATCTGCGTCGCTCATCCTGTCGAACAGGGCAAGCGACCTCACGACACTCCGGTCGATCTTCATTCCATTTTCCTACTGCAGGAGTCCTTGAATCGGAACAATTGCGGCTGCGATTTTACTAGCATGGCGAAAACAGGGAAAAAAGCAGAGGTTTCGCGATGGCGACAAGAGGCGGATCCGTCGGAGTGGTTGAAGAAGCACTTGGAAACTGATCTCCATCTTCCGATCGCGTTCGGCGAGCAGGGGCGGCGCAGTGGCGCACCGGACACGCCTATTGACGACCAGCACTTCACCTCGGGCTTTGCATCGCCGCGCCGAAGCGTTGTTACCTGCGATTTCTACCTGATCGGGTTCCTGGCGGAGACGGCCGGGATTGATCGCGACATTCGACATGGTTGGATTTGCGACCGCTGAGCCTCGTGTCCGAATCCTTCGCTCTGATTCGGTTCTCAGACCGAGAGGAAGGATTGGCGCGCCGCGCTAGACTCGCCCCCCTGGACTTCAAGGGCGACAGTCGCATGGAGAGCGGCAACCACTTTGCCCAAGGACTCGTTCTATCTCGAGCTGCGGCTCTCTCGTGCGCATTGTCGACCTCCGGAACCTGCCCTTCAACACGTGGATGCCGCCGTCAGAGGATTCTCTGTGCCGGATCACGATCAGGCGGCGCACATCAGACGTCGAGACCCCTTTCGTGCAGTGGCCGTAGCAAGGGCGCATACCACCGCGTATCCTTCACCAGGCGGAAGCCGACATTGTCAGGCGGCGCGCCGACGGCGCAGCCGCCCCCCTTGGGGTTGCGAACAAAGGAGCTGAGCGCGGCCCGATGCTTGCCGGTGGCGATGTAGATGCCGCAGGATGAGGCATCGCTGGTAACCTTTCCCGCGCGATCGAGCGTGACGCGCCGGATGCAGGTCGTCGTCCATTCCCAGACATTGCCGGCGAAGTCGGAGAGGCCCGTCTCGCTCTCGCCGAAATGTCCGAGCCGCTGCGGCTCCGGCTCGCGGGACGCCTTGCGTGCCGTCTCGCGGTAGTAGTCGGCGAGCCACCGCAAGGCCGGATTGGAGCCGTCGTCCTCGACGCCGAGCGCGTCGTCGGGAAAACGGCTGCCCGCCGCAAAGGCAAGCTGCTCGTCCGTCGGTAGCACCCAGATTGCGCGGGTTCGCCGGCTGAGCCAGGCCGCATAGGCTTGCGCATCGTCGAAGCTCACGCCCGTTACCGGCATGTCTTCAGGATCGCCGGGCACGTGCTCGGGTTCGTCGGCCGGACAGGCATCGTCCGCCACGCAGCGCGCGTAATCGGCTGCCGTCACCTGATATTTCATGATCGTGAGCGGCCCGCTCATGCGCACAGTCTCCACCGGCCCGTCGACGGCGTAGCCGTTCTTGAAGAACTCACCGGCGACGCGATACCGGAAATCGCGCGAGGCGACGGTCACGACGGGCGGCTCATCAAGGGCGCTGCTAGACGGAGCGCTCCCCAGCAGCCCCGTCTCAACTGCAAGGAGCCCCGCGAGAATCAGAAAGAGCGCGGAGGGTATTGCAAGCGAGATGGGAGCGACTTCTCTTTTTTTGGAAAGTGCGGCCATGGCGGCCTCCTTGCGACGATCCCTTCCATGCCGGTCTCGCCGAGGGGTCAGGCGGCGATTTCAATGGTCGCTCCGACGTGGCCGTCGGAGCGACCGCTTCAGTCAGGTGCCCGAAGGCGCACGAACCGAGGTCATGAGGTCGTCGTTCCAGTCGCCGGTGACGGCAAAATGGGCGGCGGCGCCGAGTTCGAACGCCTCGATTAGGTTATGGTTCACGTAGGCGTAGATGCCGGGCTGCTCGAAAGTGTAGAAGGCAGCGCCCGCCGTGCCGCCGGGTATGAACCAGGTCTCCTGATCGACGTCCGGAGGATTGCGGAACTTGCCGGTCGCCCAGACATAGTCGCCGTGGCCGCCGATCAGATGCGGGCGGGTGTCGCGGTTGGCCTGCGAATGGACGATCAGCACCTTTTCGCCGACGGCCGCCTTCAACGCATTGTCGCCGGTGAGCGCACCCACCGCACCGTTAAAGACGATGTGGGTCGGTGTGAGCGTGCGCATCACTTCGAGCGTATCCGCGTAGGCGTCACCGGCGCTTTCGTACTTCTTGAAATTGCCCTGCTCGTCGCGCGGCACATAGAAGTCCTGCTCGCCGACGTAGTAGACCTTGTCGTAGGCAATCGACTTGCCCTTGCCGTCGGTCAGCCCTTCGCGCGGCAGCACCATGATGGCACCGTTCATGCCCGAGGTAACATGCCAGGGCACCATGCCGGGAGGTGCGCAATGGTAGACGAAGACGCCTGCCTTGGTCGCCTTGAAGCGCAACACCGTACTTTCGCCCGGATTGACGACTGTCAGTGCACCGCCGCCAAGCGCACCGGTTGCCGAATGGAAGTCGATGTTGTGCTGCAACTGGTTGGTTTCAGGATTGATCAGTGTCACCTCGACATAGTCGTCCTGGTGGACGACCATCAGCGGACCGGGCACCGACCCATTGAAGGTCATGGCATTGACTTCGGTGCCCTGGTCGTCGACGACAATCTTCTTCTCCTCGATCGTCAACGTGAACTCGACGACCTTCGGGCCGCCTTCAGCTTTCTGCGTATGGGCGTGGACGAAGGGCGGCTTCACCAGGTCGACCTTGACGCGCGGCAGCGACGCGACGTCCACCGGGGGGATCTTGGCGACGGCTTCTTCCGCATGCGCGGACACTGCGCCAACGAGCGGCGTCAGCGCGCCTGCGATCGCGGCGCCGGCCAGCATGCTGCGGCGTGTCATCTGGAATAGCTCAGACATGGAACCTCTCCTTGAAAAGGACGGAGCGAACATCGCCCGGTCGCTATTCATCCTAGGAGCACCCGCGCAGGGCTCTTTGAGGTGGAACAAATACGCAAATTGCCCTGGTGCGACATTTTGACAAGCAGGGGCGACAATGTCGCGTGATGGTCGCGGCGCGTGCCTACCTGATCTGTCTTTGCCAATTGTCAAAGAACACATTCTGCAACTCCGGTAGGCAGATGCGAGCCAAACATCAGGAGTTGAACCATGAATGGAACAAAGGCGGCAGAGCGGCCCAGCTACGTGCCGCGCGGCCTCGCCCGCACTGGCTCGGTGCTCTTTTCCTACGGCTTCCGTCCCTTCTTCCTCGGCGCCGCGATCTGGGCGATTGTCGCCATGAGCTTGTGGATTGTGGCGCTTGCAGGCCATCTCGAACTTGGCGGCAGCTATGGCGCTCACGCCTGGCATGCGCACGAGATGCTGTTCGGCTTCGCCTCGGCCGCCCTTGCCGGCTTCCTTTTAACCGCGGTGCCGAACTGGACAGGCCGGCTGCCCGTTTCGGGTTGGCCGCTCGCTGGACTGTTCGTGCTCTGGATTGCGGGACGCGCGGCCTTGCTTTCACCGGATGCGATCGGCCTCGCGGCGGCCGCGGCTATTGACGGCCTCTTTCTACCGGCGTTGCTTCTCATCTGCGCCCGGGAGGTGATTGCCGGCCGCAAGTGGAAGGATCTGAAGGTGCTAGGGGGGCTCCTGGCCCTGTCGCTCGCCAATAGCTGCTTTCATTTCGCGGTGTTCACCGGAGACCATGCCCATATTGCTATGCGCCTCGGCATTTCCGCCTATGTGGCGCTCGTCACCATCGTTGGCGGGCGGATCCTCCCGAGCTTCACCCGCAACTGGTTGAACCGCTTCGGCCGGACCGACTTCCCGGTTCCCTACAACCGCTTCGACACGGCCGCTATTCTCGCAGGCGTCGCGGCGCTTGCCGCCTGGACGCTCATTCCAGAGCACCCGGCTACCGCCGTCGCCGGCCTTGCCGCCGCTTCGCTCCATGCTATCCGGCTCGCGCGCTGGCGTGGCTGGGCCACCTGGCCGGAAATGCTGCTCGTCATCCTGCACGTGGCCTATGCCTTCGTGCCCCTGGGCTTTGCCGCAATCGGTTTCGGCGCCCTCGGCGTTTTCGAAGAGCATTCGGTCATGCATGTGCTGACGGTCGGGGCCATCGCCGCAATGATGCTTGCGGTCATGACCCGCGCAAGCCGCGGCCACACGGGCCACCCGCTGAGCGCATCGCGCTTGACTGTCGCCTCCTATGCCGCGGTCGTGCTTTCCGCGCTGCTGCGTCCGCTGGCGGGAGTGCTTTCCGAGATCGCAACGACACTCTATGCCGTCTCCGGAAGCCTGTGGATGCTGGCCTTCACATTGTTCTGCATCGAATACGGGCCGATCCTCATGCGCAAGCGCCGCGCCCTGCGCTGATCGCCGGCCAGTCCACATGCCAGAACGGCCCGGGAGCTTCCCCCGGGCCGTTCTCACGTTGTCTGCGGCAGCCGTTTCAGGCGCTCATCATCTCTGGCGTCCAAGCCGGCTCGTAGGTCAGCCGGACTTCGGCATATTCCACACCCGGCACATACCAGACGCAATTGCGTACGGCTTCTTTCAGATATTCGCTGGCAGGACAGCCTTTTGTCGTGGTCGTCATCGTCACCTGGGCTATGCCGCAGTCGTCGACCGAAACGTCGTAGATCAGCCCGAGATCGACAATGCTACGGTCGAGCTCGGGATCAATGATCATCCGCAGAGCGTTGCGAATAGCATCACATACTGAATCGTTTGTGGCTTCGCTCATCGTCTCAGTCCTTAGGCTTTCCAACGCGGACGAAGATGCGGAAGGTGGTGCGTGTCTCGTCGAAATTGCCCGCCCATTGGTGCCCGCGCTTGGCAAGTTCCGGGAAAAGGAAGATCGGCTCGCGCGAAAGCAGGGCAAACAGTACCTCGCCCGGCTGCAGCCGTTCGGCAGCCGCCAGGATGCGGACCATAGGCTCCGGCGGATCGAGCTCGGTCAGGTCGAGGTGTTCGACCGGGTCGGGCCAGCTATCGGGATCATCCGCGTCGGCGGACACCTCGACGGCGGCACTCTCCTGCGGCGTGAACAGAACTTCCCAGTCGCCGCCCTCGACCTCCTGCGCCTGGTGTGCAAATCCGCGGCCTTCCATCACCTTGAACAGAGGCTGCGGGCGGAATGGGGCGAAGAGTCGCAAGGCTTGCCCGGGCTTGAGCCCGTTCACCGCCTCCATGATCGCCTGGAACGGCTCGCCGCCGCTCCTCAATATGGGCCGTACGTCGAGTTCCCTCGGTGAGGGGTTCTGGGGTGCGGGGTTCTGGGGCGCGGGGGTCATCGATTACTCCTGTGGTCGAGAGATCGGAAGAAAGAGATGCGGCCTCGGCGCGCCCGCAGGAAAGCGCATGGGCGCAGCGACGGAGGAAAGCGCGCGAGCGCGGACGAGTTCCACAATCAGGCCGACCGTGGCGCTGAGCTGCGCCAGTAGGGCGGTACGAAATGCAGCCGGGCTGTCGACAAAGAGCGATAGTGTCGCCGCCGCAACGGCGCCATAGTAGAGGCAAAACCACAGCCTCGCCCGCTTTTCCTGGACGAGATCCTGCACACGTGGCACAGCGGCCCGGCCGAGCACCGGGCCGTAGCATTCGAGCCAGGTCAGGAACGGAACAATCTTATAGAGCTGCGCGAGCCCGAGGCCAGTGAGCCAGCCGAAGACGAAGAGATAGACGAGAGCCGCAGCCCCCTCACCGGCGGCCGATCGCGTAGCCGGAAGGACAAACATCACGACGGAAACGAAAAGCGCAACGAAGGCGGCATAGCTGGCGCGGATGTTAAGCTCAACGGTCCTGCGGCGGCGCTCGCGAAACAGTCGCAAGAGATCGGCGGAATAAAGAAGGGTGGCGAAGACGGCGAGAAGTGCCGCAAGCGTAAGCGGCCACGTCGCGGCCACACCCGCCACTACAATCGAGACGATGCAGGCTGCGACGAGCGCCAGCGCTGCGGCACCTGTCCACCAGACGACCTTGCTGGTCGCGCGCGCTTGATCGGGTGCAAGCATGAACATCGGCAGCAGGCGATAGCTGACGCCGATCGCGGTGAAGCTCAACCAGCCCGCTAGGCCAAGCGCCGCATGCAGCGGTACGCCCTTGAGAAGCAGCGCAATTGCCGCATCATTCGCAAGCGCGCCGGATAGGACGAGGCTGAAGATGCCGCCGACGAGGACCGTTGCAGTCAACGCGGTGAGGCCCACCGCGACGAAGCGGGCGGGAAGCGGCAGCGGACGCACCGCAAAGAGCGTCCTTGCGAGAATGATGGTGACCAAACCGAAGCCCATCACCAGTAACAGTGCCCCGAGCGGCAGCATGCCGGGCGACATTCCTTCCGCGCCAGCAAGTGCAGTGAAGCCGCCGACGAGCAGAAAAAGTCCGGGAATGAGCAGAACGAGCGCTGGCAGGGCGAGCCGGCCGCCGCGAAGCGGAGCGGCAACGAGCACCGGCACGAACTGCAGCAGCGCCCCCGCCATTAGCAGGCCAAGCCAACCGATGGCGAGAACGTGCACCAGCACAAGTGTTTCCGGGGCATCGACGGCGGCAAACGGATAGCCGTACCCTGCCACCATCATGCCCTGACCGATCAACAGAAAAACGCAGGCGGCAGCGAAGTAAGACATCGTCCATGGGGAAAGCGTGGCGCCTGGCATTCTCACATCACCATGCTCGCGACCGGATCACCTGCAAGAGGGCCGGATCAATGGTCGGATCCGCAGCAGCATTCGCAGCCAGACCCGTCCTCGAGCCGGGCGATCTCCACCCGCCAAACCTCCGGCCCTGCCTCCAGATAATCCCAGCCGAACTGACCCGGAAAATTCGTCTCCAATTGGTAGTGAAGCGGACGCGGATCGTGATCGCTGGTGATCAGCATCGAGCCGCCGGGCAGAAGTGCGCCGAGCATGCCGAAGATTCTGGGGTGACGCTCGCGCGGCGGAACTATGCGGACGTCGATCGATGGCTTGGTTTGTGTTTCCGTCATTGTCGTTGATAACTCTCTCAGCCGCCCCTCGTGCGTTCCGATGCGGCGGCGGCCGGAGTCGCAGCGGAACCTGGGCTAAACCTATTCCGAGGCGCGCGAACACACTTTGACGACGAGCAAACAATTGCAAGAAACCGACTTTGTGCCATTCCTTGACATTGCTCAAAGAGAAAAGCCCGGTGCCTTTCTAGGATGCGCTCGATCCTGTTTCCCGCACCAGAAGGACATCCTCATGCAACCGGCTCTTGTCGCAAAATATGGCGAGGCGCGCCTGCCCCGCTACACGAGCTATCCGACCGCGCCCCGCTTCTCGCCAGCCATCGACGCCGGCACCTATGGCGACTGGCTCGCCGCGGTATCGCCGCAGAAGCCGGCGTCGCTCTACCTGCACATACCTTTCTGTCGTTCGATGTGCTGGTACTGCGGCTGCCACACGACGATCACCCAGCGCGACCAGCCGATTCTCGACTATCTCGACATGCTTCGCGAGGAGATACGGCTGATTTCGGCAAGAACGAGAGCTCCGCTCAACATCGATCATGTGCATTTCGGCGGGGGCACCCCGACAATCATGCTACCGGAGGAATTCCTGGCGCTCGTAATGCTCCTGCGCGAGCGTTTTGATTTCGCGAGCGCCGCTGAAATCGCAGTGGAAATCGACCCCCGAACCCTGGAGCCGGAAATGGCAACGGCTCTCGGCGATGCGGGTGTTCGCCGTGCAAGCCTCGGCGTCCAAAGCTTCGATCCGGTCGTACAGAAGGCGATCAACCGAATCCAGAGCGAGGAGCAGACGATGGAGGCGGTCACCCGGCTCCGAGAGGCCGGCGTCGCCAGCATCAATTTCGATCTCATCTACGGTCTGCCGCACCAGACGGCCGAATCCTGCATCGCGACCGCGCAAGCCGCTATCCGCATGGGGCCGGAGCGCTTCGCCGTCTTCGGCTATGCCCATGTGCCGTCCTTCAAGAAGCATCAAAAGCTGATCGACGAAAGGGCACTTGCCGATGCGGAAGGGCGCGTGGCCCAGGCCGAGGCTATTGCCACCACCCTCGTCGCCGCCGGCTACCGCCGCATCGGCCTCGATCACTTCGCCCGCCCGGGCGATAACCTGGCGATCGCCCAGGCGAACGGTCAATTACACCGCAATTTCCAAGGCTACACCACGGATGCCTGCGAGACCCTCATCGGCCTCGGCGCCTCGGCAATCGGGCGGATGAAGGACGGCTATGTGCAGAACGAGGTGCCGCCCGGGCTCTACGCCCAGCGGATAGCCTCGGGTCGGCTGGCAACGGTGAAAGGATACCGGCTGACGGCCGAGGACCGGCTGCGGGCAAGCATCATCGAGCGGCTGATGTGCGACTTCGGCGTCGATGTTCCAGCGCTTGCCACGGCACATGGCTTCGATCCGCAGATATTGCTTCGGGGCAATGCCAAGCTCGCAATGCTCGAAAGCGACGGCATCCTCGAAAACGCCGAGGGTGTCATACGGCTTCGCGAGGGAGGACGCTTCCTCATCCGTGCCGCCGCCGCCGCATTCGATGCCTATATCGAGCAATCGGGGCGGACGCACAGCAAGGCCGCGTGAAGGTCAACCCTCCAAAGCCACAAACAGAGAGGCCCGGCATGTACGCGCATGCCGGGCCTTCCGTCTCGCGGCCTGCCCCCGTCTACCTTACCAGGCCGCGATAGATCGCCGGCAGGGCCGCAGGCAGCCTGCCGATATTGCTGACGACCGCGTAGCCGTTCTGGCCGAAGATCACCGGCACATAGGATTTTGCCTCGCGATCGACGGTCACCCCGAACACGTTGACGCCTGAACGGCGCGCTTCGCAGACGGCGCGTCGGCTGTCCTCGAGCGCAAATCGTCCCTCGTAATGGTCGACATCGTTCGGCTTGCCGTCCGTCAATACGAGAAGGAGCTTGCGGCGGTTCGGCCGCTTGACCAAGCCAGCCGCCGCATGGCGGATCGCCGTTCCGATGCGCGTGTAGTAGCCGGGCTTCAGTGCGGCGATGCGCGCCTCCACCGTCGTGCTCATCACCTCGTCGAAGGTCTTCACCGTTTCGATCCGCACCCAGTCGCGCCGCCGCGAGGTGAAGGTCAAAATCTCGTGGCTGTCGCCACAGGCCGAGAGCCCATGCGCCAGAACCAGGAGCGCCTGCTTCTCGACGTCGAGTACTCGGAGATCGTCGAACCAGGCGTCAGTCGAAAGCGACACGTCCACCAGGATCGTTACGGCGAGATCATGCGCCTGCGGCCGGCTCATCATATGGATGCGATCGCTGCCCTGCCCCCCGGCCTTCAGGTCGGTGCAAGCCCGCACGACCGCATCGAGATCGAGATCGGCGCCGTCGATCTGCGCCCTCAGCATCTCATGCCGCGGCCTCAGCATCTCGAACTGGCGGCGGACGCGGCGGATCAGGCTCTGCGTCACGGGATTCGCCTCACCGGCCACGCCTTCAACGGATGCGGGCGCCGCGAGCACGCGGCAATGATCCTTGAGATAGCTGCCGCTGCGATAGTCCCATTCCGGATAGGTGAGCTCGGCCGTCAGCGGCGTGCGGTCGAGTGCCTCCGGCGGCAGGTCGAGGTCGAAACGGAAACGCGCGGCCGGCCGGCCCTGGCGCTCGCCGAGCGTCAATTCGTCGAGCTCCTCCGCCGCCTGGGCATCATGATCGTTGCTGTCGTCCGCCGGGCGGTCGACATTGACCATCTCGGCCATCGCGAGGATCTTCTCGAAGCGGTTGAGAATGAAGGGACTGCGCTCCGACTGACGCTGTGTCTCGCGGGTGGCGACGTGGCGCGTCGTCTCGGCGCCTTCCGCTCTGCCGCCGCCGCTGGCGGGCTCGTCTTCGCGGCGGCCGTTTGTCTCCTGGCGCAAGAGCACGTCCGGCCAGAGCGGCACCGGCAGCTTGGGGAGATAGCCGGGAGGCGCCTTCTCCGGAAAGATGAAGACAGGCATGTCGTCGCTGAGACCGGCTCCATCTCTTAGCATGTGCAGGATCCGGTTTTCGACGTGCTGCTCGACTGCCGGAAGTGCCCGCCGCTGCCGAACGTTGAGCACCGCCCTGCAGAGACGACGATAGCGGGGGCGCAGCGCCGGAAAGGTGGTGAGAACCGCTTTCGCGGTCCGCTCCGCACGGGCGAGGACCGCGAGATCGCGTGCGAGTGGATCGGCGGCGCAGATCGGCGAAAGCGGCATCACGGCCATCGTCACCGCCAGCCAGAAATAGAGATCGCGATTGAGACGCCGCAACGGAAAGAGATCGACCTCTGCCGGCAACATCAGCGTCGCATGGTCGCGCGCCGGCTGCACGAGCTTTTCCTCGCCGAGCCCCATGCGCTGGCGCAGCCGCAGCCGGTGCGCCGAGGTGCGGCCGCGTGCGGGTGCGATCTGAACCGCCCGCTCGCCGCCGAGACCGCGGAAGTAGACGGCGAGCTCCGCCTGGACATCTTCGAGGCAAACGGATTCGTCCGGAAAGCGCGGCCAGGTGCGCGTGTTGCCGATGAAGCGATGCCAGGCGCGGCCGACCGTTTCTTCGAGTTCGAGGAAGTCCAGCATTGTCTTGTCCTTATCGGATTACCGCGTCGGCGACCTCGATCAGCGCCGCCTTGACGTTGGGCTCGTCGGTGAGCGGTTCGATCATCGTCGCCAGCACGGCGTCGCGCAGCGTAAGTCCGCTGTCGACGAGGCTGGCGCAATAGACGATGAGGCGCGTCGAAACGCCCTCTTCGATATCATGGCCCTTGAGCACCCGCAGCCGATGGGCGAGATCGACGAGCGGCGCGACGCGGGCCTCGTCGAGACCGCTTTCCTGCGACACGACGGCGATTTCGCGAGCCCTTGGCAGGAAGTCGAACTCGATGGCGACGAAGCGCTGGCGCGTGCTCGGCTTCAAGGTCTTGAGAAGGTTCTGGTAGCCGGGGTTATAGGAGACAACCAGCATGAAGCCGGGCGGCGCCTCGAGGAGTTCGCCGGTTCGCTCCAGCGGCAGGATCCGCCGGTCGTCGGTAAGCGGATGCAGCACGACGGCGACGTCCTTGCGGGCCTCGACGATCTCGTCGAGATAGCAGATGCCACCCTCGCGCACGGCCCTGGTCAGCGGCCCGTCCACCCAGACGGTGTCGCCGCCTTTCAGGAGATAGCGACCGGTAAGGTCGGCGGCGGCGAGATCGTCGTGGCACGACACGGTCGCAAGCGGCAGGCCGAGCCTTGCTGCCATATGGGCGACGAAGCGCGTTTTGCCACAGCCGGTCGGTCCCTTCAACAGAAGCGGGAGCTGGCGGGTCCAGGCGCTTTCGAAGAGCGCGCATTCCTGGCCCGAAGGGGAATAGGCCGGAATGGTGCAGTCCGAAATTGGCGGAGCTTTGAGGGCGATGTTCATGAGTTATCTCCGAGTTCGAAATTCAGGCGAGGCGGCCGGCCACGTGGACCGGCCGCTTCGCATCATTCGGCCGGTTGGACGGCCTGGTTGAGGGCTGGGCTACGGCTCCTGCCGGGAAAAAGGACGGCCCAGAAGAACATCAGCGCCGAGATGAGTACGACGACACCCGATCCGAGGCGGATCCAGTAGAAGAGAGCGAGTTGCTCCTGCACGGCCATGAAGCTCTCGCCGAGGACACGCTGCAGGTGCACCTGAACGACGCCGGCGAAGGTGAGTGCGAAGGTCATGACAGACATGGCGCTGCACATGGCCCAGAAGCTGGCGATCGACAGCCACTGGTTATAAGGCGCGCGGCCGCGGATTTCTGGGATCGCATAGGCCATCACGGCGAGGTTGAGCATGACATAGGCGCCGAAGAAAGCGAGGTGTCCGTGCGCGGCTGTGACCTGCGTGCCGTGGGTGTAGTAGTTGACCGACGACAGCGTGTGCAGGAAGCCCCAGACGCCGGCGCCGAAGAAGGCCATCACCGAGCAGCCGATCGACCAGAGGAGCGCCGCCTTGTTCGGATGCTTGCGGCCGGCCTTCCAGGTCATGACGAAGGTGAAGACCACCATGGTGAAAAAGGGTGCGACCTCGAGCGTCGAGAACAGCGAGCCGATCCACTGCCAGTAGCCCGGCGCGCCGATCCAGTAATAGTGGTGGCCGGTGCCGAGGATGCCGGAGAACAGCGCCAGGCCGACGATGACGTACAGCCACTTCTCCACCACTTCGCGGTCGATGCCGTTGAGCTTGATCATCAGGAAGGCCAGGACGGAGGCCATGATCAGTTCCCAGACGCCTTCGACCCAGAGGTGGACGACGTACCACCAATACATCTTGTCGAGCGCGAGATTGATCGGGTTGTAGAAGGCGAAGAGGAAGAAGATCGCCACGCCCCAGAGGCCGAAGATCAGGATGTTGGTCACCGTCGTCTTGCGGCCCTTCAGGACCGTTAGGGTGATGTTGTAGAGAAACATCAACGCCACGACGACGATGCCGACCTTGATCGCAAAGGGCTGCTCGAGGAATTCCCGGCCTTCGTGGATGTGGAGGAGGTAGCCCACAACGGCAATCGCCGCGGCAACCAGGAAGATCCAGAACTGTGCGATGGCGATCTTCGGGCTGTAGAGTTCCGTCTCTGCCTCTTCCGGCAAGAGGTAGTAGGTGGCGCCCATGAAGCCCATCAGCAGCCAGACGATCAGCGCGTTGGTGTGCACCATGCGGACGATGTTGAACGGCAGCAGTTCGGAGAGGGTGTTGGGCAGCACGTAGATCGTGCCGGCGAGCACGCCGAACAGGACCTGGGCGAGAAACAGGCCGAGCGCACCGTAGAAATACAGCATCGCGACCTTTTGGGTTTGGTATTTCATGTCTTTTCTCCTTGTCGCGCCGTCTCAGCCTGCCTCGTTCGGCGGCCAGTTCTGGGTCTTGATGCGGCTCGTCCATTCGAGGAAATCGGCAAGGTCGTTCAGTTCCTGCTCGGTGAGATTGAATTGCGGCATCTGCCGCCGCCCCTCGGCGCCGGAGGGCTGCGCGGCCATCCAGGATTTCAGCGTCTCGCGGGCGCCCTCGGGGTCGCTCTCGCCGCCCCAGCGCTTCCAGACGTTGCCGAGCTCCGGCGCGAAATAGGCGCCTTCGCCAAGCAGGGTGTGGCAGTTGATGCAGGAGTTCTTCTCCCAGACGTGCTTGCCGCGTGCGACGGAATCCGTCAGCGTCGTCTCGTCGGTGGAAGTCGTCTTCATGTAGTAGTGGCTGTGGGCGGTAAGCCCGACAAAGATCGCGAAGAAGAAGATGGAGCCGCCATAGAAGACGTTGCGTGCCCCTGTCTTGGTAAGGCGTTCTGCCATCCCATGGTCCTTTCGATTTCCGGGAGGCCGCGATTGCACGCGCGGCCCAACACGTCCCCGCCGGCTGCGAACCACATCCCCCGCCGGCCGACAAACGCGATCCTTTGTAGGGTTTTGGGACGCGCCTTCTTTGCGTTTCGGCAAACAAGTCGAACAGCGCCTCAGGCGGCGGGGAGAACGGCGGCGATGAGCGCTTTCGCCGCAGCGGCAAACGTGAAGAAAGCCGGCCAGGCGAGAAGACCGACGCGCAGGGGCCGCGGGCCTGACCGCAGGCCCAGAAAGTCGAGCACGACGAGCCGCGCCTTCGCCAGGGCGAGCAATAGCAAAGCGAGTGCAAACTCTAGCGGCACCGTCGGATCCTGAAGTTCGCGGGCAAGCAGTATGCCGAAGAACACCATTCCGAGCAGGCAAATCCAGGTCCTCATCAACGGTTTCGGGCTGAACTCGCTCATGGTAATCACACCAGATAGAGGATGGGGAACATGACAATCCAGACGAGATCGATCACGTGCCACAGGGTCGTCGCGAGTTCGACGTTGGCCTGCCTCGGCCTCCAGGCGACGAGAAGCAGGACGATCCCGACGAAAGCGACGTGGACAAGGTGGAAGCCGGTCAGGAGGAAGTAGAGCTCGAAGAAGGACTGAAAGGCCTCCTCCCCGGCAAAGCGGAGCTCCGTGCTGTACTCGTAGACCTTGATGACGACGAAGACGAAGCCGAGAAGGGCGGCGATCACCGATGCCCGGCGCTTCGTGGCGGTTGACGCCTCCTTCCCTGCTGCAACTGCCGCCTGCCATCCGCTGGTCAAGAGCACGAGCGTGTTGAGGGCGGCGATTCCCGGCTTGAGGTGCAGCCGCGCCACGGCGAAGTCCTCGGAGGAAACGATCGATGCGACCAGGAAGGCGCCGATGAGTACGCCGAAGGCGGCCAGCTCGCTCCAGATCAGGACCCAGAGGATGAAGGTGTCCGTTTCCTCTTCGCCGGCCGCGCCGGCCACTGCATCGTGCATGCCGCATCTCCGCACAAGTCCCGGAAAAGCGGTAGGCGAAAGAGGCCACCCCTTCTTTGCTCGCGATCAAAGACCGTTGCACCCGGCGCGTTATGTTCCTTCGGGAAAATGGAGATCACCATGAACGACGCACAGATCGGCCTCTCGGTCGCCACCCCGATCATCATCATCTTCGCGCTCGTGCTCTACCGCATGGGCGTCCTGCAGCGGACCGGCACGGTGGCCGCCGTGCTCGCGTCGGTCGCCTGCGCTACGGTCCTGTTCATCGGGGGATGAGATCGAGGTCCAATGACGGTGCCCCATACGCTCGATCGCCTTCAGGACCAGTATGGCGAGCTGCTTGCTCTATGCGATGCTATCGAGTCGATTGCCGATTCGATAGCCGGACGCGTGGACCGCGAGCTCTTCCTGTCTGTGGCGGAAAAAATTTCCTCGCTAAGGCTCGCGCAAACGAGCGAACTGCCCCGTTGGGATGAAACCGGCCTTTGGAGGTGCTCGCCAGACATTGCCGAGGCGTTGAGGTCGGCGGCGATGGGCAGGAGTGCGTTCTCCTGGCAGGCAATCGAATCCATGCTGCGAACCTTGCTCGAGGGTCTGCGTCTTCATGTTGCGAAGGAGCAGGCAATGATTGAAGCAATGAAACGGTCCAAGCGGCCGAACTGAGGCAATCCCGATGACTGAATTTCTGCTAGCGCTGTTCGCCTTTCTTATCCTGCACTCGATTCCGGCTGTCCCCGCGATCCGCGAGCGGCTGATTTCGCTCCTCGGCAGGGCGGCCTATTTCTCGCTGTATTCTCTCGTCTCTGTCCTCGTGCTCGGATGGGTGTTCTACGCGGCATTCAACGTCGACTACATTCCGCTCTGGGAACCCTCGGCCTGGCAGGCTTGGGTGACGCTGCTCGCCGCCCCCGCCGGCGTGTTTCTGGTGCTCGCAGGACTTTTCAGCGTGAATCCGCTGTCGGTCTCCATCCGTCAGGGGCAGAGGCCGGGCGCGATCGTCTCCGTCACCCGCCATCCCGTTCTCTGGGGCTTCGCAATCTGGGCGCTTGGCCACCTCGTCGCCAACGGCGACCTGCGCTCGCTGATCCTTTTCGGCGGCTTTGCGCTTTTTGCGCTCGGCTCCATACCCACGATGGAGAAGCGCGCCCGTCGCCGGCTTGGAGAGCAATGGAAGCGGCAGTCGGAGAAGACCTCCATTATGCCTTTCGCCGCGCTCTTCAACGGACGCACCCCCTTGTCGGGCGACACGCCGATCGTCATCGCCGCCGTGGTGACGACAGGACTGACCCTCTGGCTGCTTGCCGGAGGCCATGCCGCCCTGTTTTATGCCGACCCCCTCCTCTTGGCGACGGCACAATAGCTGGCGTGCATTGAGCCATGCCCGAAACAGGACGAGCAAAGGATTGCCAGAAGTCTCCCGCAGATCCATGCTGTGGCAAGGAGAAGACAATTGAATCTTTCGACCCGGGTAGTTCTGCTCGGACTCGGCTGGGCGATGATCGGACTCGGATTGGTGGGGATATTTCTTCCGCTTATGCCGACGACACCGTTCCTGCTTCTTGCGGCATGGCTGTTTGCGCGCTCTTCTCCGGATCTCGAACGATGGCTGCTGGATCATTCCCTTTTCGGGCAGCCGCTGCGCGAGTGGCGTGAGGCTGGGGCAATATCACGGGGCGCGAAGATATGCGCGATATCGTTCATGACTGCGGGGTTCGCATACTTTTGGCTTCGGACCGAGCCATCCCCGCTCGTTGCGGCAACGGTAGCCGTCATCATCGTCGCCGCCGGCGCCTTCGTTGCCTCTCGGGCCGAACCGCGGAAGTAGGGGCCTGCAACGCCTCTCTTGGCAACGTTACGCTGGCCGCCGGCGGCCATTCGGCGGCCCGCATCGGCATCGGAATCGCATGGGGGATCACAGGCTTTAACCATGAATTCCTCCAGGCGGCGGTGCCATGGCCAGCCGCCCGCCGACAGGATAGGTCGGCAGGCGGCATATACTCGTCAACACAGTGTCGTTCTGATCGAAAGCCTCAACCGTTCAGATCGAGAACGATGCGGCCGTCGATCCTGCCTTCTTCCATGCGCTCGAAGATCGCGTTGATATTCTCGAGCTTGTCCCAGGAGAAGTGGGCCGCGACCTTGCCCTCGCCGGCAAACTCCAACGCTTCCTCCAGATCCTGGCGCGTACCAACGATCGAGCCCCGGACAGTGATGCGCTTCAGCACGGTATCGAAGACAGGCAGGCAGATCTGGCTCGGCGGCAGCCCGACCAGCGCCATCGTGCCCTTCGCGCGCAGCATGCTGTAGGCCTGCTCCATCGCCTTCGGAGAGACAGCCGTCACCAAAGCGCCGTGGACGCCCCCTGTCCGCTTCTGCACCTCCTCGATGGCATCAGGCGCCCTGGCATTGATCACGAGGTCGGCGCCGAGCTTCTCGGCAAGAGCAATCTTGTCCGGGAAGATATCTGCCGCGGCGACGTGCATGCCCATGGCCTTGGCATATTGCACGGCCATATGGCCAAGACCGCCGATGCCGGAGATAAGGACCCATTCGCCCGGCCTGACCTCGGTCTCCTTCAAGCCCTTGTACACCGTTACGCCGGCGCAGAGCACCGGCGCGGCCGGGCCGAACTCCAGCTTAGCCGGCAGCCGCCCCACGAAATCGGGATCAGCCAGGCCATATTGTGCGAAGGTACCGTCAAGCGAATAGCCGGTATTCTGCTGACTGCCGCAAAGCGTTTCCCAACCGGTGCGGCAGGGCGTGCAACAGCCGCACGCGGTGTGCAGCCATGGCACGCCGACCCGGTCCCCCTCCTTCAGCAGCGAGACGCCAGCGCCGAGCCTGGCCACGTAGCCGACCCCTTCGTGGCCCGGAATGAAGGGAGGTTTCGGCTTCACCGGCCAATCCCCCTTGGCGGCATGCAAGTCTGTGTGGCACACACCGGTGGCCTCATATTTGATGAGGACTTGGCCGGGTCCCGGCTGCGGTATCGGTACATCCTCGATCACGAGCGGCGTGCCGAACTCGCGCACCACAGCTGCTTTCATTGTCATATCGATCTCCTCCAATGCTCGATGTTAGCGCCGACACTGCCGGCATTGCGCACCTCCTCGAAGGGAGCGCTGCGGACTGGAGCTTAGCTGCGGAGGGGACCTCAGCCCCTTGACCTGCATCAAGGGAGGATGCTGCGGGACGCAAATTGTCTCAGAGTTGAGACAGCCTTGCGCGCAAAACGGCGGTCGCTCAATCAGGTTCGCACTAGCGATCTTGAATGAACCTGCTTTGCCAGCGGCGAGGTATTTGAAAGGCCACGGCTGCGAGCGACAGGGCGGCAAGCGACGGTACCCACATGGCGAGATCCCGTGCTTCTCGTACCAGGACTGCACCCATAATGGCTCCAGCGAACATTCCGAGCCACGGCACGACCTGAATGATCCAATGCGCACCGCGGACACCCATCACCCAACGTCCCAGTCCACGGCCGAAGCGCGACAGAGCTCCGGTGACATACGTCAGCCCAACCGGCAGTCCTTCGATCTGCTCGACTGCGGAGTTGATGGCACCCATCGCCAGGATAAGCAAAAGGAACTGGAGCTCTCTTTCGGTCGCTGAAAGCGCTGCGAATGCGAGTATGGCGGATACCAACAACAAAACGACTCGCGGCCCGAATTTGATCGAAACCATCACTCCCGCGGCATTCCCGAATACGAATGTGATCAGGCCGCCAATGAGAAGCACTCCCCGCGCGACGTCGCCCTGCATCAGGGCGACCGATGCGCGAGTCGTATTGCCACTCATGAAGGACACGAAATCTCCGAGGGTCATAAGCCCCATGGCATCGGTCATGCCGGCAAGGAACGATATTGCAGCGACGAGCGCCAAACCAACAGAACTCCTCTGACGCTTAATGATGCGCCGCCGCCGCTGTACAGTCATTTGTGGTGATCCAAGTGAAGCCTCGCCTAAGAAAGCAAACGCGGTACGGCGTTGCAAGCTCGCAGTAGTCGCAGAACGACGCCGTCATTCTCCTGCCATACATGTTCGCGTCGGCCGCCGTTCAACGTTTCGCACTGGTTTTTGCGCCGGATCAAGGTGACGATTTTGTCCACCGGTATCCTGCGCGACATCTGCGGGAGGGCGCCTTGAGTAAGAGCCGACTCTTCGAGCTTCTTTTTCAGGAGGGAGAGCTGGGCAAGCGCCTCCTCCTTGGCCTCATCGCTTTCGCCTTGCTCGCCGGCACAGTAGCCTGGTTCGCGGATCGGCCCGATCTCAGCGCCGCGTCCTGGGCTACCGGCACCGCGATAATCCTGGCGAGCCTCCTTACCGAAATTGCGATCAGTCTCGGGAAGAAGGAATTCGGGCTGGATCTCATCGCGGCGCTCGCGATGGGCGGTGCCCTTCTTCTCGGCGAACACCTGACCGGCAGCATCGTCGCATTGATGTACTCGGGTGGGCAGGCGCTCGAGGATTTCGCTCAAAGGCGCGCACGCCGAGAACTGACCGCGTTGCTCAATCGGGTACCGCGCACCGCCGCTCGTTACGCGGATGGGCAGTTGCAGGAGGTTTCCATCGAAGACCTGAATCCTGGCGACCGAATCATGATACGCCGTGGCGAGGTGGTGCCCGTCGACGGAAACGTGATGGATGGCATGGCCGTGCTTGACGAGTCGGCCTTGACGGGCGAGGCGATGCCGATCCGGCGCCGATCGGGCCAGCCGGTGACGAGCGGCACGACGAACGCCGGCGATGCCTTCGAAATGGTCGGCTCAAGCGCGGCGAGCGACAGCACCTATGCTTCAATCGTCAGGCTGGTGGCGGCCGCAAAAGCCGCTAAGGCGCCTATCGTTCGGCTTGCCGACCGTTATGCGCTGGTGTTTCTTGCGGTCGCGCTGCTCCTCGCCGGCGGCGCCTGGGCCGTGAGCGGGGAGCCGGTCCGCGCGCTCGCCGTGGTGGTCATTGCGACCCCCTGCCCGCTCATTCTCGCGGTCCCGGTGGCAATCATCGCCGGCGTCTCCCGCTGCGCCGGCAAAGGCGTGCTCGTGAAGGGCGGAGGCGCACTCGAGATGCTTGCGCGCGTGAAGACGGCGATCCTCGACAAAACCGGGACGATTACCGATGGCCGGGCGCGTCTTGTCGAGGTCAAGTCCCGCACCGATCTCGACCCTCTGGAAGTGCTGCGTCTCGCGGCATCGCTGGACCAGGGCTCGCACCATGTCATCGCCCGTGCGCTGGTGGCGGCCGCAAAAGAGCGGGGCTTGAAGCTTGTTGCACCTTCCGGAACTCGGGAAGCGGCGGGTTCCGGCGTGAGCGGCAACATAGATGGGCACGAAATCGCAGTGGGGGGCTGGGACTTCATCAGCCAAAGGATCGATGAGACCGCCTTCTCGCGAGACATACGGGAGTGGATCCGGAGGGATGGCGTCGTCGCGGTGCTCGCTGCCATGGACGGCGTACTGGCGGGCGCGTTTCTCCTGGCCGACGAGGTCAGGCCAGAAGCCGGCAGCGTGCTCAGGCAATTGCGGGAGGCCGGCGTCGAGCGGATCGTGCTTGCGACCGGCGATCGCACCGAGCTCGCGGAGAGCCTCCAGTCCTTCCTAGGGTTGGACAGTGTTGCCGCCGAATTGAAGCCGGAAGGTAAAACCAGAATTGTCGAAGCGGAAAGATCGGCAGGACCGGTCATGATGGTCGGCGATGGCGTCAACGACGCACCGGCGCTCGCAGCCGCCGACGTTGGGGTCGCCATGGGCGCGCGCGGGGCTGCCGCCTCCTCCGAAGCGGCGGACGTGGTGATCCTGGTGGACCGGCTCGATCGCCTCGCCAGCGCCATCCGCATCGCGCGTCGCTCACGCGGCATAGCCCTCCAGAGCGTCTATATGGGTATGGGCTTGTCCGCCGCTGGCATGATCGCGGCCGCCTTCGGCTACCTGACGCCGGTTCAGGGCGCACTGCTGCAGGAAGCAATCGACGTCGTCGCCATCTTGAATGCGCTGCGCGCCCTAGGCGACCCCCTATCCCGCTGGAGGAAAACAACACGTTTGGCGCACGCGGAGCTCCTGAAGCTCGAAGCCGAGCATGGTGCCCTGATGGACGTCGTGGACGAGATACGCCATACGAGCGCGCGCGTCCAGCAGCTCCCGGAAGAGGAAGTGCGGAATCAGCTTGCACATTTGGACGCCCTGCTGCGACAGCGCCTTCTTCCGCACGAGCGCCAGGATGACGAGGAACTCTATCCTAGGCTGCGCAGGCAGGCGGGCGCTCCGGATGCTCTTGCCGGCATGAGCAGAACGCACATGGAGATCCAGCGTCAGGTCCACAGCCTCACTTCGCTTCGACAAGCCCTTAGCGAACATGGGCCGAGCCCGACACAGCGCTACGAGATCCAACGCCTGCTGCACGGTCTGGAAGCCATCACTCGCCTCCACTTTGCGCAGGAGCTGGAAATCTATCGATCGCTCGAGGACGAGTAATCCAAAACGAATAGACGGATCGACCCGATGCCGAGCATCTCATCGACCCATTTGAGGCAGATCAAAGTCCTCGCGGCTCAACCCGACTAGGATGCCCTGCAAGATTGAAGTTCCGGGATGGCGGCCATGGGTCGGATCGGATGGACATTATCAGCGGTCTTTATCGCTATCGCGGTCGCGGGTGGGATGGTTTTCCTGTCCTACAGCAATGACATCGATCGCGCGCGCTCCGCGGTCGACACTGCGCGAATTTCCAATACGGCTGCGGGTCCCATCGAATATGCCGAGAGAGGCGTCGGCATCCCGCTCCTGTCCATTCACGGCGCAGGTGGTGGATGGGATCAGGGCCTGATCAACGTCGCCGATCTCATCGGAAGTGGCTTTCGGGTGATCGCCCCATCTCGCTTCGGGTATCTGGGAACGCCGATTCCTGCCGATGCTTCGCCGGCCGCCCAGGCTGATGCGCATGTGGCGCTGCTCTCCGAGCTTGAGATCGACGAGGCGGTAGTCGTAGGTGTTTCGACTGGGGCACGCTCGGCGATCGAGCTGGCGCTTCGCCATCCGGATAGGGTGTCAGCTCTTATTCTGATCGTCCCTGGAACTTACGCGCCCGAGAGCCCAGTGATGGTCGAGGGGAGTCGTGGCAGCGCGTTTGTCTTCTGGCTGGTCAATACCGGCGCCGATTTCGCCTGGTGGGCGACCGAAAAGATCGCTCCGTCGGTTCTCATCCGATTCCTCGGCGTGCCGCCCGAGGTCGTTGAAGCGGCCGCGGCGCAGGACCGAAATCGGGTGATGGCCATTATCCGCAGCGTCGAACCGCTTTCGCGACGCTTCCCCGGCATAAACATTGACAGTGCGCCCGATCTCCACCGCCTGCCCCTCGAGAAGATCGCCGCTCCCACCCTGGTCGTTTCGGCCGAGGACGATCTGTTTAATACGCTCCCCGCAGCCAAATTCGCGGCCACCAGCATTCCGGGCGCGAAGTTGGTCGTCTACGACACCGGCGGCCATCTGCTCGTTGGGCGTGGGGAGAAGGTCAAGAAGGCCGTGAGCGATTTCCTTGCTTGGACAGGCACAATGCAGCCCGCCGGATCCGGTGCCGGCACCTCTGTTCGGCCAAAGGCGCCCGCACCCGCGGTCTCGTCAACCCGGTCATGAGAGACAGCTAACCGGCATTCAAATAGCATGCGTCGTGATTTTGCGGAGCGCAGCAGATGACCAGGCACATTGCGATTGTCCAGGGCATCCGGACGCAGCCGGGCACCACCTCCTGCACGCCATGGCTGACGCTTACGCCGACGCCGCCACGGCAGCGGGACACGAGGTGCGCCGTATAGAGGTGGCCAAACTCGAGTTCCCGCTGCTGCGAACGCAGGAGGATTTCGAGACCAGGGCCTTGCCGCCCGGCCTGGCGCAATCGCGTGAGGACATGCGCTGGGCAGAACACTGGGTCTTTCTGTTCCCCCTTTGGCATGGAACGATGCCGGCCCTGCTCAAGGGCTTTCTCGAGCACATCTTCAGGCCGGGCTTTGCGATGGAATACAGGAAGCGCGGCTTTCCGAAACGGCTACTGGCCAGGCGCTCCGCCCGCATAATCGTCACCATGGGAATGCCGGTGCTTCTTTACCGATGGTATTTCGGCGCGTACGGCGTGCGCAGTTTCGAGCGCAGCATGTTGGGCTTCGCCGGGATCAAGCCTATCCGGGAGAACTTCTACGGCCTCTCGTTCGCCGACGAGAAGAAGCGCGCTCGCTGGATCGATGAGATGCGCGATGACGGCAGACGGGCCGTTTAATTTCGGAATACTTCACGAACAGGCGGGTCGCTGCGACCCTTCGCTGCCCTTGGTCATGGGCAGCGCGCTGGTCCCCTCCTCAACGGTTTGCTGATTGTCTTCTCGGACCGCCCACGCGCGAAAGAAAAAGCGTTCGCATTCGATTGATGGTCTTCGCAGTCACAGGCGTAAGAAGCAAGCGCCGCTTCGTTGACGGAACGGGAACCTTGCGCTAGGTTTTTAATCAGAAAACCTAGCGTAAGGTTTCCAGCATGGAACGTGTTGACCTTCAAGACATCACATTCGACCAGGCCGAAACACTCGCCTTGGTTCCAGGGCTGAAGGCTAAGCAGCTCCAGAACTGGAATGAAAGTGGAGTAATCGATAGCCCGAACGTCGGTAAGGGCAAGAAACGGCTTTACAGCGGGTTAGGCGTCGTCGGCCTACGGGCGATGGTCCGTCTGGTCGAATTTGGCATCCGGCCCAGTGAGGCTGCCCCACTCTGCAACCAGGTCATGGAGCGCGCGCTCGCTCTGCATGACGAGACCCCTCAAGCAGAGGGTTCCAGCCGTCCAGAATTTACCGTCGTCGCCCACATGATTGATGTTTATCACCGAGGCTACATTTATCGATTTGATGATCGCCACAAGATGACGATTATTCAAGGAGACTTAGGTCAGCTTCGTCTGTTCCTCCCGGAAAATTACCACACGATCGAAGTAGACCTTCTCATATTTAAAGCATTAAATGCAATTTACATGAAGCTAGCCGGTGAAACGCCGCCGGAAGAACCGGTAGTTACTGGCGATAATTCTCAGGAAGCACTAGAGATTGTGAATGACAGCTTGGCATTCAAGGCGAGGCTTTCAGCTCCAAGAGGTCGAGAAGGAACGAGCAATGATGAAAACTGAGGCACTGCATGCACGATCGCAGATGAACTAAAGCAAAGAGGTGCTGATTAACACGAGGAAAGGCCATGTACAGTGGAACGATCAAAGTCGTGTTGCCGCAACGGCGAATGCTGTCGCTCAAGGAGGCAGCACAGTACTGCGGCCTTCCGGTCAAGCGCTTTGCGGCCCAGCGTGCCGTGCCACCGATTGCGATGCCGACGGGTGACGAGCTCTATGACATACGCGACCTAGATGAATGGCTCGACGCTCTGAAGCACGGCGCAACGGACAGCGATGACGACATACTGGGGCGCCTCGAATGAAAAAGGAACGGCGGCGAAATAAATACAAGGGTTGGCAGATTTTTCGGGACAGGTACGGGAAATGGAGAGCGTATCATCGGAAAACTGGCGAGAAGATCGACTGCGACAAATTCGAACCCTTCACTCTCGCCTTCGACATGGAAGTGCACCGCATCAACGAGTTGCATAAAGAAAAGCAAGCGAAGCCCGGAACGCTGGGGATGTTGATCAAGCGGTATCGCGCTTCGGACGAATTCCTGGATCCGGAGATTGGCAAGGCCAAGCGGACGCAGAGCGACTACCAGCGCGTATTTGATTACCTGCAGCCGATCGAAGACATCCCGCTGGAATGGTTCACCACCGCCCGCATAGTGATGCTTCGTGACAAGGCTTATAAAAAGCTGAAGTGGAGATGGGCGAACTACGTCGTCACCGTGCTCTTCGTCCTCTTCAAATGGGGCAAGCTCCGCGACTATGTGAAGAATAATCCAGCCGCTGAGATACCGCCCATTCCAAGACCAAAGAGCCTACTTGACGCGAACCGGCCATGGACTGACGCCGAGAGGGAGGCCGTTTTGGCCGCCCTGCCGCCGCACATGTTCCCACCCATCGCTCTCATGATGCACTACGCACTCGATCCCCAAGACGCCTTGGCGTTGCCGAAGACGGCGATCTCTTCGGCGGGGATTGACACCCGTCGGCACAAGACCGGGGAGCCTGTCTATCTGCCGTTATTTGAACCCGTCGCAGATGCCCTCGCCCGCGCGCCGATGCATAACGCCATCACGCTCTGCGCCAACAGTCGCGGCAAACCATGGACCTACAATGGCTTCAGCACGAATTGGCACAAGATCAAGAAGAAGCTTGAGGACGCCGGCGCGGTCCAACCAGGCCTCACGCTCAAAGGTCTGCGGCATACCGTGGCAACGATCCTGCGGGAAATGGGGAAGGACTACGGGACTATTCAAAACGTGCTTGGACACAAGACCGAGGCCATGGCTCGGCACTATTCCAAGCGCGCCGATAAGACCAAGCAGACGGCTGCGGCGGTGGCGGATTTTGGGGTCGAATTGAACAAACGAAAAACAAAAGTTGTCAAACCCACCTCGTGAGTTTGTCAAACTCACACACAGCAGAAAGGATGCGGATATGAAAAAGGAAAACCAAAACAAGGACTTAGAATGGTGCCCGGAGGCGGATTTGAACCACCGACACGCGGATTTTCAATCCGCTGCTCTACCAACTGAGCTATCCGGGCATCCTGCCTTTGGGCAGCGGCTTCGGTTTGGAAGCCGTGGGGGCGCTTGGTTCGCCCCGGAAGCGAGCGGGGTTATAGCATCTTGTTCGCCGGTGTCCAGCACCAAATGACTCTTTTTTGAAGGAAATCCGCGAGCCATGAATAAGGGGTGAAAAGCGAAAGGATTCAGCAGGATCGCGCGGAAGACAGGGCGTACTCGCACGACGCGGACGGCTCGTTGGTGAACGGGTGGCCGAAGCCGCCCAAATCGCCTAGCGATCCTCGTCGTCGTCGGCTTTCGACTCGTCGTCGGCGACGGGGATCGCATAGGAGCCGGAAAGCCAGCGGTTAAGGTCGACATTGCGGCAACGCTCGGAGCAGAAGGGAAAGTGCTCACGCGCCGACGGGCGGCCGCATTCCGGGCAGGGCCGCGTCGGGCGCAGGGGCTCGACATTCGAGCCGTTGTTCTTGCCTTCGCCACTCACTCGTCTTCAGCCTTCCAGCCAGCGGCCGTGGACGTCGTACCCCTCGCCGATCAGGAGATTGACGGTTTCATAGAGCGGCAAGCCTACCACATTGGTATAGGAGCCGACGAGCTTGACGACGAAACTTCCGGCGATGCCCTGGATGCCATAGCCGCCCGCCTTGCCGCGCCACTGGCCGGAGGCGAGATAGCTCTCGATGTCGTAGCCGGAAAGGCGCTTGAAGCGCACCTTTGTGTCGACCACCTTCTGGCGGAGCGTCCGGTCCGGCGTGACGAGGCAGATACCCGTATAGACGCGGTGGCTTCGGCCGGACAGGAGGTGGAGCGCGCTCGACGCTTCGCTGATCAGTTCCGGCTTCGGCAGGATGCGGCGGCCGACGCAGACGACCGTGTCGGCCGCGAGAATATAGCTCCCGTCCCAGCCCGGCTCCCCTTTGATCGCCGCCAGCGCCGCCTTGGCCTTCTCGGCGGAAAGCCGGCGGGCCAGCGAACGAGGGTGCTCGGCGCGCTTGGGCGTCTCGTCGAGATCCATCGGCAGCAGGCGCGCCGGCTCGATGCCGGCCTGCGCCAAAAGTTCGACGCGACGCGGCGATCCGGAGGCCAATATCAGTTTCTGGGTGACTGTCATAAGCGAGCCGTCAAATCCCGGAGGTTACCGCCGCCAAAGCCGGGACTTACTTGAAGCGGTAGGTGATGCGGCCCTTCGTCAGGTCATAAGGGGTCATCTCAACCAGCACCTTGTCGCCGGCGAGAACGCGGATGCGGTTCTTGCGCATGCGGCCGGCGGTGTGGGCGATGATTTCATGGTCGTTCTCCAGCTTCACGCGGAACGTCGCGTTGGGAAGCAATTCCGTGACCACGCCCGGAAATTCGAGGACTTCTTCTTTCGCCATGCAGGATTGTGCTTTCTCATGTTCAAGAGCGGATGCGCCAACGCATCCCGAAAATTTTGCCGGAAACTACACAATCGCCAGGGGTTTGTGAACCCGCCTTGATACGCGTTTTTTCCGCTATTCTACCCTACGCTGCCGGCACGGCTTTCAGCGACGCAAAAGCGAGCGGCGCCGTCCTTCAGCCGACCTTCTCGCGGCCGGCCAACCGGCTGGCAATAAGGCCGGCGAGGTGATCCCTGACGGCGCGATAGGCCCCGACGATCTGGTCGCGCGTACCCGTCGCCACCGTCGGATCCGGCGTCGGCCAGTAGATGACGTCGACGGCCATCGAGCGGGTCAGTTCCAGCGCCTTGTGATGGGCCTCCGGCGCCAGCGTCACGATGACGTCGAAATAATCGTCTTCGAGCTCTTCGAGCGTGCGCGGCTGGTGGCGCCCGATCGTCAGTCCGACCTCATCGAGGACCACGTCGACGAAGGGATCGCGCTCGCCTTGGCGCACGCCCGCCGAGGCCACATAGGTTCCCTTCGGCAGGGAGGCCCGCGCCAGCGCTTCGGCCATGGGCGAGCGGATCGCGTTCATTCCGCACATGAACAGGATCGAGCGGGGCGTCCTCTGCTGTGGCAAGGCGATCCCGGTCATGTCCGCCTCCGTCAGCCGCGCCAATAGAGCACGCAGACCAGCGTGAAAAGGCGCCGCGCCGTATCGAAATCCAGCCTGATCTTACCGGAAAGCCGATCCATCAACGTCTGCGAGCCTTCGTTGTGGATGCCGCGCCGTCCCATGTCGATCGCCTCGATCTGGCTCGGCGTCGCCGAGCGGATCGCCTCGTAATAGCTTTCGCAGATCAAGAAATAGTCCTTCACGATGCGGCGAAAGGGAGTGAGCGACAGAATGTGGGTGGCAACCGCCTCGCCGCCATCCGTCGAGATGGCGAAGACGAGTTTCGAATCGACCAGCGACAGATTGAGTCGATAGGGGCCGCCGGGATGGCCGACGGGCTCGAACAGGTTCTCTTCTAACAGGTCGAAAATCGCAACCGCACGTTCGTGCTCTACGTCGGGCGTCGAGCGGCCGATCGTCTCGTCCAGCACGACATCGCAGAGGCGCAGGTGGCGATCGGCCCTCATCCCTCGCCCCCGAGATTCAGGCGGATGGCGACCGAGCGGGAATGGGCCTCGAGGCCTTCGGATTTGGCGAGCGCGATCGCCGCCGGGCCGAGAATACGCAACTGTTCGGGCCCAAGCCGGAGAATGGAGGTCCGCTTCATGTAGTCGAGCACGCCGAGGCCGGAGGAGAAGCGCGCCGAGCGCGCCGTCGGCAGGACGTGGTTGGAGCCGCCGACATAGTCGCCGATCACCTCCGGCGTGTGGCGGCCGATGAAGATGGCGCCGGCATTGCGGATCTTCGGGACCATCGAATCCGGATCGGCCATCGCCAGTTCGAGATGCTCCGCGGCGATCCGGTTGGCGAGCGGCACTGCCTTGTCGAGATCCGGCACCAGGATGACGGCGCCGAAATCGCGCCAGCTCGCCCTTGCCGTCTCGGCGCGCGGCAGCGTCTTCAGCTGCCGCTCGACCGCCTGTTCGACCGCTTCGCCAAAGGCGGCGTCATCGGTGATCAGGATCGCCTGGGCGCCGGCGTCGTGCTCGGCCTGGGCCAGCAGATCCGCGGCGATCCAATCGGGGTCGTTGTCGCCATCGGCGATCACCAGCACCTCCGAGGGGCCGGCGATCATGTCGATACCGACGGTGCCGAAGACCTGCCGCTTGGCAGCTGCGACATAGGCATTGCCAGGACCCATGATCTTCGCCACCGGCGCGATCGTCTCCGTCCCATAGGCAAGCGCCGCGACGGCCTGGGCACCGCCGATGCGATAGATTTCCTCGACATCGGCGAGCCGCGCCGCCGCAAGCACGGCCGGGTTGACCGCACCGCCCATTGCGGGCACCACCATGACGATGCGCGGCACGCCGGCGACCTTGGCCGGCAGCGCGTTCATCAAAACCGAGCTCGGATAGCTGGCGGTGCCGCCCGGCACGTAGAGCCCAACCGCATCGATCGCCGTCCAGCGCGAGCCGAGGCCGACGCCCATCTGATCCTCGTAAAGATCATCCTTCGGCACCTGCCGGCGATGATGCGCCTCGATGCGGGTCGCCGCAACCTTGAGCGCGCCAAGCACCTCCGGCTCGACCGCGTGGATCGCCGCGTCGATCTCGGCCGCACTCACCTTCATCGCCGTGACGTTGAAATCGATGCCGTCGAAGCGGGCGGAATAGTCGGCGAGCGCGGCATCGCCGCGGGTGCGGACGTCGTCGATGATGGCCCGTACGGCGGCGTTGACGTCTTCGGAAACCTCCCGCTTGGTGGTCAGGAACGCGGCGAACTCACGTTCGAAGCCGCTGTCGAGAAAGTTCAACCTGATTGCCAATGCGATGATCCTTTGGTGGTAGCGGCGCTTTGCTCAGTCGCCTTCGGGATGGCGCGGCTTGAAGGCGGTTTCCCACGCCCCGCCGGTATCGGCAAGCTGTGCCTCGATGCATTCCACATCGAGCGCGATCAAGGCATCGCCGGCAAGCACGATCTCGACCGTTCCCTCGGGCCCCTCCCCCTTGACCGAGAAGCGCAGCGCCAGGAGATCGAGTACCGCTTCCATGTCGGTCCGGTCGAAGCCGAGCGAGCGCACCGCCGTGACGCACTTGAACAGCAGCAAGGCGCGGCGGCGCTCGAAACTGCGGCGTTTGCCTTCCGCCTTTTCCCAGGCGAAGCGGTTGATGACCAGGGAAAACTGGTGACGGCGCGCATCGTAGAGGATGCCGGCCACCTTGAAGACTGCGTCTTGCACATGAGCGGAAACGACCCCAAGGTCCTCCTCGTCGAGTGCCAGCAGTTTCAAAGCGTCCATGCGATTCCATCCGGTCCGTTCAAGTCCCGCATTTAAGCAGGTGATCGCAAAGGACATAGGACGTCGCGCCCGAAACCGCAACGGGTGCAGGCGCGCCAAGCCGGAATCAGTCGCTGACGCGTTCCACATGGGCGCCACAGCGCGTCAGCTTCTCTTCAAGCCGCTCGAAGCCGCGGTCGAGGTGGTAGACGCGCGACACCATCGTCTCGCCCTCGGCGGCAAGCCCGGCGATGACAAGCGAGACGGAGGCGCGCAGATCGGTCGCCATGACCGGGGCGCCCTTCAGGCGGCCGACGCCCTCGATCTTCGCCGTCTGGCCGGAGAGCGAGATCTTCGCCCCGAGCCGCGCCAGCTCCTGCACATGCATGAAGCGGTTTTCGAAGATCGTTTCGGTGATGTGGGAAACGCCGCTCGACTTGGTCATCAGGCCCATGAACTGGGCCTGGAGGTCGGTCGGGAAGCCCGGGAAGGGATCGGTGACGATATCGACCGGCCGGATGCCGGTGCCGTTGCGGACGATGCGGATGCCGCTGTTCGTCTCGCTGATCTCGGCGCCCGCGCGGCGGATCGCTTCAAGCGCGGTATCGAGAAGGCTCGCTTCCGTGTCCTCGAGGATCACGTCGCCGCCGGTCATCGCCACGGCCATGGCATAGGTGCCGGTCTCGATGCGGTCCGGCAGCACGCGATGGCGGGCGCCCGCCAGCGAGCGTACGCCCTCGATGGTGATCGTGCCGGTGCCCGCGCCGGTGATCTTGGCGCCCATGGCGTTCAAGCACTTGGCAAGATCGGCGACCTCGGGCTCGCGCGCGGCATTGCCGATCACCGTCGTACCGTTGGCAAGGGTGGCCGCCATCATCAGCACATGCGTGGCGCCGACGGAAACCTTCGGGAACACATAGCGCCCGCCGATCAGCCCGCCTGCGGGCGCCGTGGCGTTGACGTAGCCGCCGTCGATCTCGATGTTGGCACCGAGCGCCGCCAGGCCCTCGATGAACAGATCGACCGGCCGCGTGCCGATGGCGCAGCCGCCCGGCAGCGAGACGCGCGCCTTGCCTTCGCGGGCGAGCAGCGGCCCGATCACCCAGAAGCTGGCCCGCATCTTGGAGACGAGCTCGTAGGGCGCTGTCGTCGAGACGATGTTGCGGCTGGTGAAATGGATGGTGCGGGCGTAGCTCTCGCCCTGGCGCTCGCGCCGGCCGTTGACGGAAATATCGGCACCGTGATTGCCGAGGATGCGGATCAGCTGCTCGACGTCGGCGAGATGCGGCACGTTTTCCAGGGTCAGCGTGTCGTCGGTCAGGAGCGACGCGATCATCAGCGGCAATGCGGCGTTCTTCGCGCCGGAAATGGGGATGACCCCGTGAAGTGCATTTCCGCCTACGATCCTGATGCGATCCATGAGACCTCTCGCACGGGCGCCGCCCGCTTTCTTAAAATCCGGTGTTTCTGAAGGGCGTCTCTTAGTGGAGATGCCGCGAAAATAGAAGTGCCTTGAAATGCGAAGTCGACAAGAATGGCGGAAGCCCGCGAAGCCGGCGGTTTTATCCCCCGCCGATTACTAATCGTCCGATTCGTCCGATTTTGCGGCAGGCAATCCGGACGTCTCGTCGGCGTCGCCAGCCCGGCGGGCCCGCGCCTGCTGCTTGCGGCGCTGGAGATTGTCGCGCAGGGTCTTCGCCAGCCGCTGGCGCCTCACCTCCGCCTCGCTTTTGCCCGCTGCCGCGCCGCTTCGGGAACCCGCCGCGCGCTCTTTCTCGTCATCGTTCTGCATGCTCATGGATTAGCGCAAAAGCCGATGCGGCGGAAGCAGCAAGGCGATTTCCGACCGAGCAAATTGCCGAAATGTTTGAAGCGGTTTTCTGTTCCTGGCCCGCGCCAACGCATTGGAAACAGCCCATTTTGTGATTTCGCACCCGGCCTGCCGCGCGCCGGCACGACCCAGCCCCGGCAAAAACTTCGAAATGCGCCTTGCGCTCACCCTCAAGCTATGGCAATAGGCGCCTCGCTTGCTGCGGCGTACCACCCAACGCCGCCGGATGCTGCTATAGCTCA